>JAJZYO010000057.1 GCA_021798075.1 Actinomycetes bacterium | reverse complement strand
AGGAAGCGACCTGCCGCCGAGGTGCAGCAGCTCGAGCACCTCGTCGAAGCTCATGGAGTCGCTACCGCCGGGGGTGATGACAGGGCAGATCCGGGAAAGGTCCCCGGAGAAATGCGGCGAAGCAAGCATGGCCTCGCGCGCCCTCATCCAGTTGCGATTGCCTCTTACGGTGTTGAACTCGCCATTGTGGGCCACGTAGCGATAGGGGTGCGCGAGCGGCCACGAGGGGAAGGTATTGGTCGAGAACCGAGCGTGCGCGACCACGAGACCCGACTCGAAACGGGGGTCAGAGAACTCCGGGTAGAACAAAGGAAGCTGAGGCGTAGTCAGCATGCCCTTATAGACGACCGTCCGCCCAGAGAGCGACGCGAAGTAGAGGCCCTCCACTTCGTGCTCGGCGCGCTTTCGCGCGACGAAGGCGAGCCTCTCCAGGGCAAGTCCGGTTTCGCCACGCCGGCCCGCGACGAAAACTTGGTAAAAAGCCGGCATGGCCTCCCTGGCACCGGGCCCGGGGACGCCACGATCGACAGGCACCTCGCGCCAGGAAAGGACGTCCAAGCCCTCTTCCGCTGCTATGGCATCGAAACGACGGAGGGCCACATCAAAGGGTGCCGCGCCCGCCGACACGAAGGCGATCCCCGTCGCGTAGGAGCCCC
The DNA here is from genome assembly GCA_021798075.1 of Actinomycetes bacterium. Next base: position 8,640 of record JAJZYO010000057.1, on the reverse strand, counting down.
TCGGGGGCAGCGTAAGGCCAAGCGCCTCACGGAAATAGCGGTCCGGGACCTGCACCAGTACACCGGCGCCGTCTCCGGTCGTCGGGTCGGCCCCCTTCGCCCCACGGTGTTCAAGGTGACAGAGGCTTTCGAGGCCCATCTGGACCAGCCGATGGCTCGGGCGCCCACCTAAGTCCGCGACAAACGCGACACCACAGGCATCATGTTCCATCTCCGGCCGGTAAAGAGTTGCACTACCCATCGTCTCGACTGCCCCTTCCGGGTCAAAGAACCAACCGATGCAGTCCGGGACGACGCTGGCCCGTTACCTCCTCACCACTATAGCTGGGCCCTTTGCCTCATGGCCGGCCTGAGGGCCCGGGCTCCGCGCCTCCGCCCGAGGCGGGCACGCCGACCTCGCCAGCGGCCCTCGCGGGGACCTTGGCGGGCGAGCGCGCCGAGGGAGCCCGCGCCGCTTCCATCTCCGTGAAGACGTAGCGCTTACCCCTGGCCCAGGAGGCGAGGGCTGCCACTAGGCAACCGGCAGCGGCGAAGTCGAAAGCAGTATGCAGGCCGGAACCGAAGGGCGACGCGATCAGGCTCGGGAAGAAGCGCCTGCCGGTCACCTGGGAGAGCTGCGCTTGGGTCATGTGGTGCAGGACCGAGGCCGGCAGGAGATGCGCGAGAGGGCTATAGCCCAAAAAGGCGGCGAACAGGGTAGAAACGGGTGGGAGGTGGGCGACCTGAGCTGCCTCGGGTCGGGGTACGCCGTGGGCCGCGAGGCCATGGTAGAGGGAGGTGGGCAAAGACCCAGACAGGCCGATGATGACCAAGGTGAAGAAGATCCCTATCGAGAGGACCTGGGCCGAGTTTTGAAAGGTGACGTTCATGCCCGCCCCCGCGCCCCGGTGCTCCCTGGGAAGGCTGTTCATTACACCGGCCCGGTTGGGACTGGCGAAGGCCCCCATCGCCAGGCCGTTGGCGAGCAACAGGAGCGCGAACTGCCAGTAAGAAAAGTTGATCGGGAGGAACTCGAACACGATGAACGTCCCCGCAGCGAGAAGCATCCCACCCGTCGCGAAGGGACGGGAGCCGAAGCGGTCAGACAAGATCCCCGAGATGGGCCCAGCGAGGAGGAAACCACCCGTCAGGGGCAGCATGTAGATCCCCGCCCAAAGAGGCGTATTGCCAAAGCTGTAGCCGTGGTCGGGGAGCCAGATGCCCTGGAGCCAGATGATCATCATGAACATGAGGCCGCCGCGGGCGACTGCTGCCAGGAACGACGAGAGGACCCCGAAGGTGAAAGCCCTTATGCGGAACAGCGGCAGGCGGAACATCGGTGCCGCGCTTCGCCTCTCGATGAAGCCAAACGCGCCGAGGAAACCAATCCCGATAGCTAGCTCGGCCAAGACCTTGGGGCTCGTCCATCCCATGGAGTGACCGCCATAAGGCTGGATGCCGTAGGTGATCCCAACCATGACGAGGACAAGCCCGAGGGCGAAGGCGAGGTTGCCAGGCCAGTCGACAGGCGAGGCCCGACGGCTACCGGGTACCTCCTCCAGCTTGAAATACGCCCAGAGGGTGCCGGCGAGACCAAAGGGTACGGACACCAAGAAGATGAGCCGCCAGTCGATCGGGCCAAGGATCCCGCCAAGCACGAGGCCAATAAAGGAGCCGCTGATCCCGGCGACGTTGTTTATGCCAAGAGCGAGACCGCGCTGGTTCTCGGGGAACGCGTCAGTCAGGATGGCGGCCGAGTTCGCCATCAGGAAAGCTGCACCCACACCTTGGAAAATGCGACCGATCACAAGGTACATCGCCCCTGCCTGACCGCCCATCCAGTCAACCGTGAGCACGAGCGAAAAGAGGGTATAAATGGCGAAGCCCAGGTTGTACATCTTGACCCGGCCGAACATATCCCCGAGGCGCCCGAGCGAGACCACGAGGACGCTGCTCACGACCATAAACGACAGGATCATCCAGAGCAGGTAAAAGCTGTTGCCGGGCAGCAAGGGGTCCAAGTGGATACCCTTGAACACGTCGGGCAGTGCTATCAACATGATCGAGGAGTCGATCGTCGCCATCACGACCCCGAAAGTCGTATTAGCGAGGCAGACCCACTTGTAGCGCGGACGCGAGGCTCGCCAATCGAGCTCCCCGCTCGGCCCGGCACTGCGCGTGGAGGCACTGCGCGTGGAGGCACTGCCGGTAGAGGTGACGGGGGTGAAGGTACTGTGGCCGTCCGCGCCGGCACCAGCTCCATTTGAACCGTGCGGCACCTCTCCTTGCGCCAGTGGCCCGTCAGGCAGCGTCCAGCCCTCCTTCTTGATCCTTATTGGCTAGCCTACCTGACGTTTACGTCAACCGTCTAGGTTAAACGTTTGGCCAAGCCGCCCTCAGCTTGGAAGCCGTGCCTGAGAGCGGCTCGGGCAGCACTCGCGCTTCGGCGAGGGCCGTCATGAAGTTGGTGTCGCCCACCCAGCGGGGAAGGACGTGGAGGTGAAAATGCCCCGGCACCCCCGCACCAGCCGCACGCCCGAGGTTGGCACCCACGTTGACGCCGTCTGGCTGGTAAGCGGCCTTCAGCGCCCGGACCCCGAGCGAGAGCCCTTCCCACAGCGCAGCCGATTCTTCGGCGTCCAACTCTTCGAGATCAGCTACATGGCGCGTGGGCATCGCCATGAAGTGGCCGCTCGTGTAAGGGTACGCATTGAGCAGTGCCGCCACCCGCCCGGAACGGTGGCGCCAGATGACGTGGGACTCGAGATCGGGCAGCCCTGAAGAAAGGATCGCACAAAAGACGCATCTCGAGCCTGGGCCCTCGGTCGCTCCCGGGCCTTCAGCCGCTTGCCCGACCGGTTGCCCGACCGGTTGCCCAGTAGCCGAGCTCGCCGCCGCCTCAGCGACGTATGCCGAACGCCAGCCCGCCCATAGGCGCTCAAGGCTCACAGTGGCTTATCACCCGCCTCGGGCACCAAGCCCGCCGTGTCGGAGGCATCGGTGCGGATCCTTTCTATCAAGTCCGCAATCGCCACGCCTCGCTCGGGGCGCTCGGAGGAGCGCTTGTTCACCCCGACCGTGCCTGCGGCGACGTCGTCGTCGCCCACGACGAGCACGTAGGGCACCTTTTCGAGCTTGGCCCGCCTGATCCTCGCCCCAAGGGTCTCGTCGGCTTCGCCGGCTTCTGCGCGCAAGCCCTCCCCTCGGAGGGACCGCACGACCTCGCCTGCATAGGCTTCGTGGGCCTCGCTCACGGGGAGCACCACGGCCTGGACTGGTACCAGCCACGTCGGGAGGGCACCGGCATAATGCTCAAGGAGGATCGCGAAAAACCGTTCGACAGAGCCGAAAAGGGCACGGTGGACCATGAAGGGCCGGTGCCTCCCGTTATCGGCGCCTACGTACTCCATGTCGAAGCGCTGAGGGTTTTGGAAGTCAACCTGGATGGTAGAAACCTGCCACCTCCTGCCGATGGCGTCACGCACGTGGACATCGATCTTCGGCGCGTAGAAGGCGCCCTCTCCTTCCGCCACCTTGTAGGGGATGCCAGCAGCGACCAATGACGCTCGGAGCGCTTCTTCGGCTCGGTCCCACTCCTCGACGGTCCCGATAAACTTCTCGGGCCGGGTCGACAGCTCGGCCTCGAACTCCGTCATGCCGAAGCGCCGCAGGAGCTTCAAGACAAACGCGAGCAGGCTTTCGAGCTCGGCCTCCAGTTGCTCCCGGGCGCAGAAAATGTGGCTGTCGTCCTGGGTCATGCCCCTCACCCTGAGCAAACCGTTCAGCACCCCCGAACGCTCGAAGCGGTACACCGTCCCGAGCTCGAACAGCCTGAGCGGGAGCTCCTTGTAGCTGCGCTGGCGGGATTTGTAGATGAGGATGTGCATAGGGCAGTTCATGGGCTTGGGGTAGTAAGTGGCGCCCTCCATCTCCATCGGGGGGTACATGTTTTCCTTGTAGAAGCCGAGGTGGCCTGAGATCTCAAAGAGCGTCGACTTCGCCAGGTGCGGCGTGAAGACGAAGTCGTACCCGTTGGCCTCGTGCTCGGACCGCGCATAGTCCTCCATGAGCTTTCGGACCATGCCGCCTTTTGGATGAAAAACGGCGAGCCCACTTCCGATCTCGGGGGGGAAATGGAAAAGGTCGAGCTCGGCACCGAGCCGGCGGTGGTCGCGGCGCTCGGCTTCGGCCACGCGCTCCAGGTGCTCCTTGAGCGCCGCCTCGGACTCCCACGCAGTGCCGTAGATGCGCTGCAGCTGCTGCTTCGACTCGTCGCCCCTCCAGTAGGCGGCAGCCAGCCTCGTCAGCTTGAAGTGCCCGAGGCGCCCCGTCGCCGGTACGTGAGGGCCTCTGCAGAGGTCGACCCAACCGTCCTCGCCGTCAGCACCTACGTTTCGGTAGGTGCTGACGGTGGCTTCGCCGCCGACCCCTTCGATGATCTCGCGCTTGTAAGGCTGGGACGAAAAAAGCTGGAGACCATCCAGACGAGCGTGCTCCTCACGCACGAAACGCTGGTCCTCTCTTATGATCTCGCGCATCGCCGCCTCTATGCGGGGGAGGTCCTCTTCGCTGAAGTGCCCCCCACCCGGCAACTCGAAGTCGTAGTAGAAGCCGTCTTCGATCGCCGGGCCGATCGCGTAGCGCGCGCCAGGCCAGAGCCGCGTCACCGCCTGTGCCATCACGTGGGCCGTCGAGTGGCGCAGCACGTCGCGGCCCTCCGGAGAGGCGGCAGTGATGACGCTCACCGAAGAACCGTCGGGCAACGGCGCAAAGAGGTCGGCGAGAGAGCCGCCCACCGACACAGCGACGGCGTCACGTGCCAAGCGAGGGCCAATGGAGGCGGCGAGGTCGGCACCAGTCGAGCCCTCTGGGAGCTCGCGAGCCGAACCGTCAGGGAGAGTAACGGTGATGGGCACGCGCCAATGATACGAGGCTGATGCGAAGCGCCCTGCCGGCTCGCCCTAGAGGGCCACGCCGAGCAAAGCTGCCGCAGCCGCTACCTCGGCCGAGGCCCCACCAGTCGCAGCATCCACCAGAGCGAGCGCCCGCGGCGTGTCGAGGTCGTCGTCGAGGGCAGCGCGGACCTCTTCGAGGAGGCCCGTCGCAGGTCCTCCCACGCCGGATCCCCCGGCCCCGGGACGTTCGCCTCGAGCGGCCCTCCGCCAGCGATCGAGGCGGTCGGCCGCCTCGGCCACGAGGGCGCCCTCCCAGCACCAGTCCTCGCGGTAGCGGTGCGCCAGGAGCGAGAGCCGGACCGCGGCAGGCTCCCAGTCCTTTAGCAGGTCATGCACGAAAACGAGGTTGCCGAGCGACTTGGACATCTTGGTCCCCTCGTAGCAGGCCATCCCAGTATGCACCCAGTGGCGAACCAGCTTTTCACCGGTCGCCGCCTCAGACTGCGCCGCCTCGCACTCGTGGTGGGGGAAAATCAAGTCCGAGCCCCCTCCGTGCAGGTCGATCGTCGTGCCAAGCTCGCGCAGCACAAGGGCCGAGCACTCGATGTGCCAGCCTGGCCTGCCGGGGCCCCAACGCGAGGACCAAGCGGGTTCGGAGGGCAGGGACGGCTGCCAGAGGACGAAGTCGAGCGGCCCGCGCTTGTTTGGGTCGTCGGGGTTGCCACCGCGCTCGCGCGCGAGCGCGAGCATCTCCTGGGCGCCATAATGGCTGACCGACCCAAAGTCGGGCCAGCTCGAGACGTCAAAGTACACCGCTCCTCCGGACTCGTAGGCGTGACCCCTTTCGATCACAGCCCCGATGCAGCGAAGGATCTCCGGTACCGCTGACGTTGCCCGGGGCTCCACGTCCGCCGGGAGAAGCCCGAGCGCACCCATGTCCGCAGAGAACCGGGCTATCTCCTCTGCCGCCAGGTCCAGGTAGTACACGCCAAGTTGGCGCGCTTTGCGCAAAATGTCGTCGTCGACGTCGGTCACGTTGCGGACGAGCTTGGTCCGGTATCCCAGGTCGTGGAGGCGCCTGCGGACCACGTCATAAGCAAGGTAAGTGCTGGCGTGGCCGAGGTGGGCGGCGTCGTAGGGGGTGATGCCGCACGTGTACATGGTGACGGTACCACCTCGCTCCGCTGCCGGCTCGAAAGGCACCACCGCCTGGCGAGCGGTGTCGTAGAGCTGCAGAGGCATTCCGGCTCGCCCCGCCGTCCTAACCGAGCCCCGTGATCCGCAAAGAGGCGTGCGCCTTGTACCGGCGGTTGAGCTCGACGAGCGCCGGCGTCAGGGCCTCCACCGCCATGGCCGAGCTAAGCCCTCCCACGTCGAAGCCTCGGAGGCCGGGTATACGGCCCACCAGCGAGATCACCTCGTCCGTCGTGGCCCGGTCGTCGGAGAACACCATCACATCGGCCTCGAGGTTGCTGCCGAGGTCACCAAGCTCGCGCGCCGGCAGGTGATGGAAGGCCCCCGCCACCCTGGTCGCGGGGAGAGCGCGGGCAACAGCCACCGCTACCGAGCCAGTGGGCGGCAAGAGGGGCACGAAGTGTTGGCCCCAGCGCGCCATCGCATTCACCATGCTCACGAGGATCTTCCCAGAGAGCTCCGCCGCGAGGTCGGCCACGGTAGAGAGCGCCCCTTCCCAGGGGGTTGCGAGGACAACCAAGTCGGCGCTTGCCGCTTGCCCGTTGTCACCTGGCACGAGGGTGAGGCCTCGGCCCGTCCAGCGATCGGCGAGCTCCTCGACGACACCGGCGGCCTTCTCAAGGCTCCGCGACCCGACCACGACCTCCAGCCCGGAGGCAGCCAAGCGAACAGCGACCGCCGAGCCCGCAGGCCCGGTGCCGCCTAGTACTCCGACTCGCACGAGCCGAGCCTTGCACGCCGGCCCGCCAACTGGCAAAAGTGCAAGGAGTGCCGGACATGACCCTCCTCGCCTTCCTCACAACTACGTGCGCCCCCTGCCAGCAGTTCTGGGGCATGCTGGCCGACCCGGATGCCCGGGCTGCCCTCGGGACCAAGGTTGTGGTGGTGGCCCCGAGCCCGTCCATGGAGAACCGGCGGCGGGCGCAAGAGCTCACGCCGCCTGGTGTCGAGCTGCACATGGGCTCGGAGACCTGGTTCGACTACGCAGTGACGCAAGCCGGGACCTTTGTGCTCGTGCATGACGCGCCGGACGGCAGGCCCGTCTGGGAAGGCCCCGCCGGAGCTGCCGTGATCGGGTCGGCAGAGCCGGCTAGCCCAGCCGAGCTGTTGGACCTCGTCGCGCGCTGGCTGTCCAGCTGCGGCTCGTGAGATCTCCCGGCCCGCAACCGACCGTGGACCGGCCTGGGGAACTCTACCCAAAGCAGGGTTCCCATCTTTCGCACACGCGTCTGCGAAGATCGAGCCGTGTCAGACGTGTGGTTCATCCAGCCAAATGGCCCCCTGGTGGGCGATGTCCGGGTCTACGGTTCCAAAAACGCCGTCACCAAACACATGGTCGCGACCCTGCTCGGCGATGGCCCGAGCACCATCTCCAACGTGCCCGAGGTCGGTGACGTCGAGATCACGGCGGGCATGCTCCAAGCGATCGGCGCCGGCGTTTCCAGGGAAGGCGGGAAGCTGGAGATAACGCCACCCGAAGAGACCAAACCAGAGGTCCCGCTCTCCTACAGTGGCCTAAACCGCATACCGGTCCTACTGCTCGGGCCGCTCCTGCACCTTACGGGCGAAGCGTTCGTGCCGAGGGTAGGGGGAGACCGCATCGGGGGACGCCCGGTCGACTTCCACGTGAAGGTACTCGAGGACCTGGGGGCCGAGGTCGAAGTGAGCGCCGAGGGGATACATGCCAGGTGCCGGCGCCTCCGCGGTGGCATCATCGAGCTCCCCTACCCGAGCGTCGGCGCCACGGAGTCCGCCCTTTTGTCGGCGGCCACCGCCGAGGGTAAGACGGTGATCCGCAACGCTGCTACCGAACCAGAAGTGCTCGAACTAGCACTGTTCCTCCAGCGAATGGGTGCCCGCATCGAGCTGTCGCCTGACCGCCGAGTCGTGATCGAGGGTGTCCCGTCTCTGCACGGCGCGCACACGAGGCTCCAAGGCGACCGCAACGAAGCCTTTTCTTACCTCGTCGCCGGCCTCATAACGCGCGGCCGTGTGAGGGTCCTCGGCTGCGGGCAGGACCGCCTGGTGACGGCCATCACAACGTTGATGAGGATGGGGGCGCAGATAGACGTCGATGAGCACGGGATAACGGCATTCGCCCCCGATGGCCTCCATCCCGCAGCCGTGTCGACCGATGTTCACCCGGGTTTCATGACCGATTGGCAAACGCCCCTCATGGTCCTGTTCACTCAGGCGGAGGGCATGTCGGTCCTCCACGAGACCGTTTACGAAGACCGGTTCGTGTACGTTCCCGCACTCAAGACGATGGGCGGCGAGATCGAACTGTTCGCGACGTGCCTCGGCGGGCCGGCGTGCCGGTTCCACGACACGAGCTACCTGCATTCGGCGGTCGTGCGGGGGCCGTCGAAACTGCAGGGTTCGGAGGTCGACGTGCCCGACGTACGGGCCGGTTTTTCGAGCGTGATAGCAGCTGCTGCGGCTACTGGCCCGACTGCCATCCACGGCGTGCGCCACCTGATACGCGGTTACCACAGGCCAGCAGAGCAACTCCGCTCGCTCGGCCTATTGCTCGAAGAGAAATAGGCGCCCCTCGCCCCGCGTACCAACCTTT
>JAJZYO010000056.1 GCA_021798075.1 Actinomycetes bacterium | reverse complement strand
GACGGAGAACACTGCCCAGGCTGTGCCTGTAACCGTGAGGCCTCCCACGCTCGGGCTAGAGTCGGGGTTGGAGGTCTCTGGCCGTAGTGAAAAGACGGGTAGCCCTGTTTGTCACGTGCGTCAACGACGCTCTTTACCCGGCGACCGGCCGCGCCACCGTGTCGGTGCTCGAGCGCCTCGGCCACGAGGTGACCTTTCCCGAGGCGCAGACCTGCTGCGGCCAGATGCATTTGAACTCGGGCTACCGGCGCGAGGCGCTCCGCTTGGCACGGCGCTTTGTCGATATCTTCTCTCCCTACGAGGCCGTAGTCTGCCCCTCCGCCTCGTGCGCCGGCACGGTGGCGGACGCCTACGCAAAGGCCGCGGAGGACGCCGGCGAGCCCTCCCTCGCCGACGACGCGCGGGCACTTTCCCCCCGGATCTACGAGCTGTCGCAGTTCTTGGTGGACGTGCTCGGCGTGACCGACGTGGGGGCCTCCTTCCCTCACCGCGTCGCCTACCACCCGACTTGCCATTCGCTCCGCGTGCTGCACGCCTACAACCAACCGCTCGCGCTGCTCCGGGCCGTCCAAGGCCTTTCCCTTGTGGACCTGCCCGGGGCTTCGGTTTGCTGCGGTTTCGGCGGTACTTTCGCGCTCAAGAACTCTGATGTCTCTTCTGCCATGCTCGCCGACAAGCTGGCCGCAGTGCGAGCCAGCGGGGCAGAGGTGCTGTGCGCGCTGGACAATTCCTGCCTCGCTCATATAGGTGGGGGCGCCTCACGGTTGAGAATGGGCGTACGGGCGCTGCATCTGGCAGAGATCCTGGCATCTTCTGATGGAGGTCGGCTTTGAGCACGGGCAGTTTCGAGGCCTCGCCGCCTTTCGGTGTGGCCGCTCGGCGCGCGCTGCAAGACACGCAGCTGCGGGCCAACCTCCGCCAGGCGACGGCGACCATCAGACAGAAGCGTGACCGCCTGGTGGCCGAGCTCCCGGACTTCGAGGAGCTGCGGGTGGCGGCTGCGGGCATCAAAGACGACGCCCTATCCCGCCTCGACCAACTGCTCGAGCAGCTGGAGGCTTCGGTCACGGCGCGAGGGGGCCAGGTCCACTTCGCCGCGGACGCGGCGGAGGCCAACCTGGTGGTGACCAAGATAGTGAAGGCCTCCGGGGCCCGCGAGGTGGTGAAGGTGAAATCGATGACGACGGCCGAGTGCCGCCTCAACGAGGCACTGGCTGGCGCCGGTGTGGACGTGGCCGAAACCGACCTGGCCGAGCTCATAGTCCAGCTCGGCGAAGACCTGCCGAGCCACATCGTGGTGCCGGCCATCCACCGCAACCGTTCCGAGGTACGCGAGGTGTTCATTGGCAAAATGGGCCAACATGGCCTTGCGGCACCGGCGGGCCTCTCGGACGAGCCGGCTGACCTGGCGGGGGCGGCGCGCGCCTACCTGCGCGAGAGGTTCTTGCGGGCCGAGGTGGCCATTTCAGGGGCCAATTTCGCCGTGGCGGAGACCGGTTCGCTCGTGGTCGTCGAGTCTGAGGGCAACGGCCGGATGTGCCTCACGCTGCCGCGGGTGCTCGTCTCGGTGGTCGGTATCGACAAGGTGGTACCGAGCTTCGGAGATCTCGAGGTCTTCTTGCAACTGCTGGCCCGTTCGGCGACGGGAGAGAGGATGAACCCCTACACCTCCGTCTGGAGCGGTGTATCGGCCGGCGACGGGCCCGACGAGGTGCACCTCGTGCTGCTCGACAACGGGCGCAGTTCGGCTCTTTCTGACGGCACTGGCCGTCAGGCCCTGCGCTGCATACGCTGCGCGGCTTGCCTCAACGTGTGCCCGGTCTACGAAAGGGTGGGGGGCCACGCCTACGGGTCGGTGTACCCGGGGCCCATCGGCGCCGTGCTCACCCCCCAGCTCGACGGCGTCGCGACAGACGCCGTGAACGCCTCCTTGCCGTTCGCCTCGACCTTGTGCGGGGCGTGCTACGAGGTCTGCCCGGTGAAGATCGACATCCCTCGGCTCCTCGTGCACCTGCGCGCCCGCTCGGTGGAGCGGGCAAAGCAGAAAGGCCCCAGCTTGGAAAGCGCAGCAATGGCTGCCGCCGGCGCCGTACTTTCCTCCGAGAAGCGCCTCGCTGCCGCCGAACGCCTCGCGGGCTGGCTCTCTCGGCCGTTTGCCACCAAGGGGGCGATAGGCCCGTTGCCGGGGCCGCTGCGCCGCTGGACGGTGTCGCGCGATGCCCCCCTCCCTCCACGCGAGAGCTTCAGGGACTGGTGGAAGTCGGAGCGGGGCCACTCGGTGCCCGACGAGGCCAAGCAGAGGACCGTCCAGGTGGCCCCGGCAAGAGGGTGGCACGTCCCCTCTGCTCCGCGTGGGGGGCGTGAAGGGGTGCTCGGCGCCGTAAGAGCTTCTCTCCGGTCGGCACCCTTCGGCCGCGTTGAAGTGCACCGAGGGTACCGGGGCCAGTCGGAGCCCGGGGCGGCCCCGCCCGTAGAGCTGTTCATGGAGCGCCTTTCCGAGTACAAGGCGACGGCGACGCTGGCCGCAAAGAGCGATGTGCGGGCTAGCGTCGAGGCAGCTCTTTACCGGCAGGGGAGCAAAAGCGTGGTGGTGCCGGCGGGTCTCCCCGACGCGTGGCGCCCGGCGGCGCCCGGTGTTGGTGTCGAGACCGACAGCGGCCAGTTATCGCCGGCAGAGCTCGACCGCTACGACGCCTGCCTGACCGGGTGCGCGGTCGCCGTCGCCGAAACGGGCACGGTGGTGCTGGACGGTGGCGAGTCCCAGGGGCGGCGCGCCATCTCGCTCGTCCCCGACCACCTCGTGATCGTCGTGCGGGAAGAGCAGGTCGTCGCAGGCGTGCCCGACGCCATCGCCCGGCTGGTTTCCTCGCCGGTACAGACGTGGATCTCGGGGCCGTCGGCGACGAGCGACATCGAGCTCAACCGGGTCGAGGGCGTCCACGGCCCGAGGAAGCTCGACGTGGTGGTGCTGTCGGCTCGCTGAGAAGGCGCAGGCGCCGCCCCCGCGTTTCGAGTCAGACGCGAGGGCGGGCACCAGTGCGCTACAGCTCGCTCTAGAGCTTGGTCTTGTAGAAGTACTTGGAGATCTTCGGGTTGTTGGCGTTCTGGGTTGTCGCGATGATGTTTGGAAGCAGGACCTCTTTTTTGGGTATGAGGTTCTTGTGCCCGGTCAGGGCGTCGTAGGCGTACTGGACACCGAGCTTGCCCTCCATGGCCGGGTTCTGCACGACGAGGATGCTGATGACCCCCTGCTTCAGGAGCTTGACCTCGGACGGCTCCGCGTCGTAGCCGGCTACGAAGACCCTGCCCTTCATGCCGGCCGCTTGCACGCCCTTACCCGCGCCGGCGGCCGAGTACAGGTTGGTGCCGAAGATGCCGACGAGGTTCTTGTGGGCGAGGATGAGCGCCCGCGCCTGAGACTCAGCGGTCGTCTGGTTGTCGTTGTCGTACTCAGTGGCGACCACGGTCATGTGCGGGTACTTCTTCATTTGTTGGAGGAAGCCCTGTTGGCGCAGGTCCGTGGTCGTAACGCCCTTCACGACGTTTATGACCGCCACCGCGCCCCTGTAGTGGGCTGCCGCCGCGATCGCTTTGGCTGCAGCTTCGCCGCCCTGGATGTTGTCCGAGCTGATGGCACCGGTCAATATCGACTGGTTCGCCAAGGTGGTGTCGACGGTGATTACGGGGATGCTCGACTTCACGAAGGCGTCGATGGGGTTGAACAAGGCCTTGGCATCTGTCGGCGCGATGAGCAGGGCGTCGGGATGGCTCGCCAGCGTCGCGTTGACGATCGGCGTCTGGAGGGTGACGCTCCAAGTCGTGGCCCCCTTCCATATGAGGTTTACTCCCAGCTTGGCTGCTTCGGCTTTCGCTCCCACGCCCATCGTGATGTAGAAGGGGTCAGTAGTGAGCCCGGGGATGAGGACGATGTTGTACTTCTTGGCGGCATGCCGGGTGGTCGCGCTGGACGCTGCCGTGCCGGCGCCAGTTGCCCCGGTCGTCAGCGCGGTCGCGGCGAGCATGGCCGCTGCCCCGGCCGCAGCTGTCCGGTAGCGCCAGCCCTTGTTCCCTAGCGGCAACTTCTTTCTTCCAATTTTCATTTTTCCTCCTGTTTGTTTTGTGTTCTGGCTGACGGGTCGCCCCGCAGCGCGTCGGTAGGTTTTTTAGCGTTCGGCAAGGCGGAGCCTCACCTGGTCGACCGTCACAGCGGCGACGATGATGACGCCGGTCGCGACTTCGGTCCAGGCGCCGTTTACGTTGACAAGTACGAGGCCGGTCACGAGCAGGGAGATGATCATCGTCCCGACGACGGTGCCCAGCATGTGGCCCCGGCCGCCAAAGAGGCTGGCGCCTCCGATGACGACGGCGGCTATGGCATCGAGCTCATCGTTCTGGCCCGCCAGTGGGTTGGCCACGCTGAAATTGGCCATGACCATCATCCCGGCCAAGCCGGCCAGGAACCCTGAGATCGTGTACACCCACACGAGGTGGCGGTCGACGTTGATGCCGGCCCGCCGGGCTGAGAGCCCGTTGCTGCCGATGGCGTAGGTGCGCAGCCCGAAGCGCGTCCGGTGCAGGAACAGCCCGAACACGACAGCCGCCACGATGGCGATGAGGAACGTAGTGTATATCCAGCCGCCGATCGCACTGATGCCGATGTTGCCGATTTGCGGAGGGAGGTTGGAGACTTCGGTGCCCCCGTTTATGAGCGAGGGGGCGGCGCCGACGGCGGTCAGGCTCCCCAGGGTGACGATGAAAGGCGGCAACTTGAGGCGCGTGATGAGGAAGCCGTTCACGAAACCGATCAGTGCCCCGAGCGCCATGGCAACGACAAAACCCACCGAGGTGGTGAGCACGTCGCCGGCGTGGGAGCTGAGCATGGACTGCATGACCGCACCAGAGACCATGCCCGTGAAGCCGAGGATGGCCCCATCGGAGAGGTCGATACCCCCCGTCAGGATCACGAACAGCTGCCCCACGGCTAGGAGCAGGTACTCGACGGAGAAGTTGGAGATGCTGAGCCAGGCGCCCTTGGTGAAGAGTTGGGTGTTGAGGAGCCCGAAGATTAGGACCATGAGCCCGAGCACGCCCACTATCCAAAAGTCGCCTATCCGGTCCACGACCCCGAGCCATGCAGGCCGCTCCGCTGCCGGTGCCACCGAGACGGCTGGGGCCGTCGCGGTCCCCGGGGGCGAGAACGCCGAGGGCAGCTTGACGCGCACTACCGAGGTCCCCTCGTGAAAGAGCCGGACCGGGCCGTCATGGCCGTCTTGTCCCGAGGGCGGCGCCGGTGATCCAGCTCACGACCTCGTCCACGCTGCTCTCATCAGAGCGCAGGTTGGCGACGACTTGGCCCTGGAAGAGCACGACCACGCGGTGGGCCAGCTTGTGCACCTGGGGCAGGTTGTGGCTTATGAGGAGCACGGGCACACCCTGGGCAGCTACGGTGGCCACCAGTTCGCCGACCCGCTCTTGTTGCTCGACCCCGAGCGCCGCCGTCGGCTCGTCCATGAGCACGACCTTGGACCCCCAGGCCACAGCTCTGCCGACGGCTATCGCCTGGCGCTGGCCTCCCGACAGCCGCCCGGCCAGGGCGTTCACCGAGTCGATACGGATGCGGGTGCGCTCGAGGTCGGCCTGGGCCTGGTTGGCCATGGCTTTGCGGTCGAGCCACCCGAGCCGCCCGAGTGGCCCCTTCACCGGCTTCTCGCGTCCCAGGAAGATGTTCGCCCACACGCTGAGGTCAGGCGCCAACGCCAGGTCCTGGTAGACAGTCTCGATCCCGAGCCGCCGGGCCTCGAGCGAGGACGAGAACGACACCTTCTTTCCCTCGACCGAGATCGTGCCGGCGTTGGGCTGGACGCCTCCCGAGATGATGTTGACCAATGTGGACTTGCCCGCGCCGTTGTCGCCGACCAGGCCGACGATCTCGCTTGGGTAGATATCCAGGTCGACGCCACGAAGCGCCTGGATGGTCCCGAAGTGCTTGGTGATCCCTCGTACGGAGACCGTGGGCACCCCGCGGTCGGCGCCGGCGGGCGCGAAGGTACCCGCACCGTCGCCGGCGCTCAGGCTGTCGTTGGCTGGTTCTTGGCTCTCCAACTCCCCCTCCTTCCGCGTCCGATGCTGGACGGACGGGTGCTCGGATGGGCACTCACACCGTAGTCGCGGCGGGCCGGCGCCTGGGTTCGCTCGAGCGGCCGCCGAACGGCCCTGCAGGACCTCGTTGCTGCCTCATGCACCCGCGCCGCAGCCACCGCCAACCTCCTTTTCGGGGTTACGCCCGATCACCGGGTATTGCTCGAGGTCCACGACGGCCCCGTTGACCGCCCCCGCGCCCGGGTCGACGAACGCCAGAGCGAAGTGGGCGATGACCTCTGGGGACAGCAGCCTGCCGGAAGGGGCGACGTCCGGACCGACGGCTTCGGGCCAGCCAGGGGGCAGGCCCTCGCGTTGTTTCAGGGCGTACTCACCGGGTGTCAGGACCCACCCCACGTTGAAGTGGCACACACGGATGTTCTCCCTCGCGTGCGCGTCGGCGAGGTTGCGCGACATCGTCATGAGGCCGCCCTTGCTTATCGCGTAAGCGAGTTGGTTGCGTTCGCCGCAGTAGCCGTTCACCGAGCCGATATTGAGCACGGTGCCACCGCCACGGGACCGGAAGGCGGGCAGGGCGGCGCGGACCACTAGGAGAGGGGCGCGGAGGTTGACGGCAACAGTGCGGTCAAAAGTCGCAGCATCGGTGGCTTCGAGGTCGCCGCGGGTCATGAGGGCCGCGTTGTTGACGACGATGTCGAGCTGGCCGAAGCGCGCCAAGGCGGAGGCCACCAGCGACTCGGCGCTGGCCGGGTCTTCCAGGTCGGCCAGGACGAAGTCAACCAGACCGTGCCCGTCACCTGCAATGGAGCTCGCAACGCGCTCGGCCTCGGCCCTGCGGCGACCGTGGAGCATGACGCGCGCACCCTCGGTGGCAAAACGGCGCGCGATTGCCTCGCCGATCCCCGTGGTAGAGCCGGTCACTATGGCTACGCGCCCGCTCAGGCGGCCATTGCTCGTTGCCATGCGTCCTCCAGCCCGGCACGGTTGTGAAGGATGAGGCTGGCGAGGTCGCCGGCCCACAGGGAGCGGAGGGGCGCGGCCGCGCTCATGGCAGCAGCACCGCTTTTACGGCTCGCCCCTCGTGCATCGCGACAAAGCCCTCCTCCCAGCTCGACAACGGCCCGCCGTGCTGCACGAGCGGCGACGGGTCGAGCTGGCCCGTGGCAAAGAGGTGGAGCACTTTTTCCCACGATGGCCAGGTGTGGCTGAAACTGCCTTGAAGGTTGACGGCTTTGGCTACGAGCGGGTCGAGGGAAAATCCGTAAGGTTGCGGCCCCCAGCCCACCTTGGTGACCTGTCCGCCCGGGCGTACGAGGTCGAGCGCCACGTGGAGGCTGGCGCTCACTCCCGCGGAATCGACCACGAGGTCGGGACCGTAGCCATCGGTCAGTTCCCTGACCTGCTCCAAGGCCTCGTTATCCGGGGACGCGACCACATGGGTTGCCCCCAGAGTGGACGCAAGGGCCAGCCGGCTCTCGTCGGCGGGGGTGCCTACGACGACTAGGGGGTTGGCCCCCGACAGGGCTGCCAACAGGGTGGCGCACAAGCCGATGGGCCCCGGGCCGACAATGACTACGGCGTCACCGGGCCTTACCCGTGAGTTGACGCATACGGTGTTGTAGGCGACGGCGCACGGCTCGGTTAGGGCTGCGGTTTCGAAGCTGACGCTCGTCGGGAGGAAGTGGAGGCATCGTCCAGGGACTCGCACGAAGCCAGCCATGGCACCGTCGACCCCGTAACCGAACCCCCTCCGGCCGGGGTCGATGTTGTAGCGACCGGTCCGGGCGAACGGCGATGCCGGGTCTATCACGGCCGCCGTCTCGGAGGTAACCCGGTCACCCTCGGCAAAAGCCTTGACGCGCTTGCCCACCTTGGCGACGAGCCCCGAGAACTCATGGCCTAGGACAACTGGGTAATCGACCGCCCAGCTGTGGGTCGACTCGTACTGGTGGACGTCGCTCCCGCACACGCCGACGGCCTTCACGGCCACGAGCACGTCTTCCTCCCCGATATCAGGGACCGGGACCTCCCGAAGGTCCACCGAGTGCGGGGCCGAAGCGAAGTTGACGACCGCCTCCATGGTCTTGGGGAGCACGACCTGGGTCACTATGCCTCCTTGGTCCCGGGGGCGGCCGGGCCAACCTCACCGTAAGCGTGGACGTGCCGGCAAATCTCGCCGAGCACCGCCGGCAGGTCGCCCGAGGCGGTCTTGAAAGCGTCGGCGTCGATGGTGAGGGGTGCGCCAAGGACGACCAGGGGCGACCCGAGCTCGGGGGCCCGCATGGCCTGCTCCACCGACAGCCCACCGACCGCTTGGACCGGGACCCCCACCGCCCCGACCACTCTCGGCAGGTCATCGAGCGGGCTGGGGACGGGCCGACCGGCAGCGGCCGCCCCACGACGCTCGTCGTAGCCGACGTGGTGGATGACGAAGTCGCAACCGAGGTCCTCCAGGCGCTTGGCAGCGGCTACGGGGTCGTCGGCACCGAGGTTGTCGCCCATGACCGCCACGCCGAGGTCCCGGCCCGCCTGGACCACGACCTTTATCGTCTCGGTGTGGGCGCGCTCCATCACGACAACATGGGTAGCGCCGGCCTTGGCCATCAGCTCGGCCTCCAGCCAACCCCCGTCCATTGTCTTCAGGTCGGCCACGATCGGCACTCCTGGGAACGCACCACGCAGTGCCCGGACCCCGTTCATGCCTTCTGCGATGATGAGCGGCGTACCTGCTTCCAGCCAGTCGACACCTGCCTCGAGGGCCATTTCTGCTGTCTGCAACGCCTCGGGGATGTCGACCAGGTCGAGCGAGATCTGCACGGTCGTCTTCACCGGCTGTCCTCCTTGCGCGCTCCAGTCCTGTCACGCTCGGGTGCCCCGCGAGCGCTGCGTGTGTTCGCGCCGCTTTGCTCGTCCCCCCTGGACCAGTACCTATCGACCAAGGACCGGAGGTACCGAGCCGAGTCGCGGATGTCCTGGAGGCCTTCCTGCCCGCCGCGCTCGCCGTCCTCGATTGAGATCCACCCGTCGAAACCAACTGATGCGAGCGCGGAGAGGATGGCAGGGTAGTCGTTCAAGCCCTCGCCCACGACCCCGTGCTGGAGCGCTTCTGGGTAGCCGGCACCCCGATGGGCGCGGAGGTCCTCGAGGGTGTAGCCGGGGCGCAGCGAGCGGTCGCTCGCCCCCATGGAACGGACCCTGCCGAGGACCTGGCCCAAGAGGGCGAGGGGGTCCTCGCCGGCGACG
>JAJZYO010000055.1 GCA_021798075.1 Actinomycetes bacterium | reverse complement strand
CGAACATCGTGGCATACCCGAGCGCCCACGCGCGCGCACAGAGGTCAACGTCTTCGCCGTAGGCGAAGTAGTCAGGGTCGAAACCGCCGAGCTGCCGTAGAAGTCCCGCTCGGGCTAGGAGGTTGCAGCCGTCCACGCCAGCGACGAGGCGGCGCTCAGCTGGTGCCGGGCCCAGGACCGCGAACCCGCGTTCGGGGTCAACGTGGACCATGGCAAGGCCGGGAACGTTGGCATTTTGCTGGGCTTCGCGCGGCTCCGTGGCTTCGACCGCCGACGGGCCTTCACCGTCCCAGGGGAACTGGGGGCCCCCAACGATCCCGACCCTCGTGTCCTCCAGCGCCCGAAGACCCTTCCTTAGCCAACCAGGCTCGACGACGAGGTCGTTGTTGAACAGGCCAATGAAGTCGCCTCTGGCAGCCGCGATCCCAGCGTTCATGCCCCCAGCGAAGCCAAGGTTAGTGGCGAGGGGGACCAGGGTAACCCGTTCGAGCCGAGCGAGCGCCTCCCGGCTCGAGGTCGTGCTCTCGTTGTCTACGACCACGATCTCGCAGTCGTCGCTACCGTCGAGCTTGCAGAGGCTCTCGACGCAGAGCGCGGTCGCTTGTTCGTGGTGCCAGTTGAGCACGACGAGGCTTGCGGTGGGCACAAGTTGAATTTACCTGCTTATTACCAGCCGACCGATAGGGTGGTCTGCAATGGTGGCCGAGGCGGGAGCTCGGGCGGGACCGACGTCGGCAGGCAGGAGGGCGCTCAGTGTCTCGCCGTTCGTGCCCAGTAGGTCCGCGCCCTACGCCGGCCACCGATTTTACTTCGAGTACCTTTGGCGGCTCTCCCAGGTTTTCGATGTGACGTTGGTCGCGCCAGACAACGACGAAAACAGGCGCCGTTCGGATGGCGCCGGGCCGTGGCGTACCGCCCTCGTCCCGGCCAGGGCAAAGCCGGGAGGCTGGCTGGGCGAGCTTGCGACGCTGTCCCTCCAGGGTCGGGAGGTGCCGGTGCCGGGAGCCGTCGATGTCGTCCGCAGCTGCGACATCGCCCCTCAGGTCGTAGAGTTGCAGTGGTCGGCGTCCATGTCACTCGCACCGGCGCTCCGCAATGCCTTCCCCTCGGCGTATGTGGCCGCTTTCCAGCACGATCGCTACTCTGGCACGCTCAGCTGGGCGCGGCGCTCGCACCTCACGCTCCGCGGACGGCTCCGCGACGCACTCGCCAGCAGGACGACCGCGCTCCAAGAGCGCAAGTTGGCTGCGTATTGCGACCTTCTTGTCGCTTTCAAGGCCGAGGACATTTCTTTTGTTCGCCCTGGGGCCCCGGTGCGCGGGAGCCATCGCGGTCGTACCAGGACCGCCGTCGTGATCGACCCGTGGCTCGACCCGGCGCCAGAGCGGGCGCCGGCGGACGACCGCGAAGACGTCCTCTTCGTGGCGGCCTTTGACCGTGCGGAAAACGCGGCAGGAGCGGCCTGGCTCTTGGACCACGTCTGGCCCCTTGTGATGGAGCGCTTCCCGCACGCGAGGCTCGTCCTCGCCGGGGGGAACCCAGCCCCGAGCCTGGTCGAGCGCTCTGGCCCGTCAGTGCTCGTCACCGGCTTCGTGGCCGACCTTGCGCCCTTTTATGCTGCAGCGCATTGTTTTGTAGCACCGGTCTTCGGAGGCGGCGGCCTTCGTTTCAAGGTCCCCCAAGCCATGGTCGCCGGTATCCCGCTGGTGGCGACGCACGAAGCTCTAGCCGGTCTTGAAGGCGTCCCGAGCTCTGGGCTCGCAGGCGTCTCGTCTGACCCAAAGGAGTTCGCGGCGGCCATCTGTCGCGTATTGGCAGAGCCCGAGCGAGCGGCCCACCAGGCGAAGGCTGCCCAGGTTTGGGCATCGGAGCGATTTTCCTTCGAGCGCCAGGTGGCCAGGGTGATGGAGCGCTACTGCGGGGTGAGCGCGGCCTTCGGTCGCGCTCGGTAAGCTCCAGCAGCTACAAGCGTTGACCAGGAGGAAAGCGGACCATGGGGACCAAGGACTTGCCGGTGCGGCTGATCGGGCGCTGGAGCGACCTCGGCGAAGACGACCGGCAGGCCGTGCTCGAGCGGGGCCTCGACGAGATATTCGACCCAGGACTCCGCTCGCAGGTGGCCAAGTTGATCGAGGACGTTCGCGAAAACGGCGACTCGGCTCTAGTCAGGGCGCTCGAGCGTTTCGACCGCTGCCATGTCGAGCCGGGGCAGCTGCGAGTGAGCGAAGACGAGTTTGCCAAGGCGCAGGCCAGCGTGCCCGACGACCTCCTCGCCGCTCTCCGGGACTGCATAGACCACGTGCGGAGCTTCAACGAGCAACTGGTGTCCAGGGGTGACTGGGAGTTTGAGAGCGAGCCTGGTCTCAGGGTTGGGGAAAAGGTCACGCCCATCGAGAGTGCGGGGCTTTTCGTCCCGAGCGGCAAGGGCTCTTTCCCATCCGTGCTCGTCCAACTGGGCACGCCCGCCGTGGTGGCTGGCGTCGGCAAGATTGCTGTCGTGGTACCCCCAATGCCTGGTTCCGCCGGCGAGGTTGACCCGGCGATCCTCGTCGTTGCAAAGGAACTGGGCATACGGGACGTGTTCCGGTCCAACGGCCCTGCCGGGGTCGCCGCGCTCGCGTTCGGCACCGAAAGCGTGCCCAAGGTCCGCAAGGTGGTCGGCCCCGGCAGCCCCGCCGTGACGTGTGCCCAGGTCGAGGTCCAGCGCTACGGCACGGTGACCACGATGCTGCTCGGCCCGAGCGAGAGCCTGATAATCGCGGACGACACAGCCGATGTTCGCCTCTTGGCCGCTGACCTCCTAAACGAGGCCGAGCATGGAGCAGACTCCTACAGCCTCTTGGTCACCCCGAGCGAGGCGCTGCTCGAGGCTGCCCAGGTCGAGGTGGCCAAGCAGCTCTGCCTGCTTGCGGAGCCCCGCCGGAGCTACGCTGCCGCCGCTCTCGGGCAAAACGGCGGTGCGATCCTGGTCGAGGACCTGTCCGAGGCGGTCGACGTAGCCAACGCCTACGCCCCCGAGCACATGCAGATTGCCGTTGCCGACCCGGACAGCCTGCTGGAGCGGGTCACCCACGCCGGCGAGGTACTGATCGGCCAGTGGACCCCCTTCGCGAGCGCGAACTTCCTGATCGGTTGCCCAGCTTCACTACCGACGAGCGGCTTTGCCAAGGTGAGCGGGGGGATCACGGCAGAAGCCTTCCGGAAGCGGACGGGGGTGGCCCGGGCCGACGAGAGGGCGCTCGCGCGCATGCGAGCCTCGGTGACCGCCCTCTCGCGCCATGAGGGCTTCCCGGCCCACGAAGCAGCCATCGAGATCAGGTTCTCCTGACCGCCGACTCCCTCCCGGCCCCTGACAGGTCCGGGAGGCGGCCACTCAGGCGCGTCGGTGAAAATGGTCGTATGCAGGCGACGATGATGGAACTGGAGGACCTACTGCGCGAGCGCCGTGAGCAGCGCCCGGCGGGTTCGTACACCGCCGAGCTGTTCAACGACGCGGAGCGCATCGAGCGAAAGATCATGGAGGAAGCCTTCGAGGTGTGCCTCGAACTGGGGCGGCCGGAACGCGACGAAGAGCGCATAGTGGCAGAGGCGGCAGATCTGGTCTTCCACCTGCTCGTGGGGTTAGTCGACGCCGGCGTGAGCTTCGATGCCGTCGTCTCAGAGCTCGCGAGGCGCCGGCGGTGACGGCGCGTGTGGCCGTGCCCTCGCGGGGCCGCCTGCGAGACGACGTGGTTGCGCTGTTACATGGGGCCGGCTACGGCACGTCTGCGTTCCGAGGGACCGGGGCCCGTGTGCCCTTCGACGGGGTCGAGTTCATCGAGATGCGCCCCCGTGACGCGGCGGCGTGGCTAGCTGCGGGCCGGGTCGAGGGAGCGTTCATTTCCACAGACATCGCGCTCGAGGAAGGCCTTGACCACATGCAGGCCATCCCTCTCGGCACGACGCGTTCGGACCTCGTCGTCGCTAGTCGTGACGACGACGGCCGGCTCACAGCGGCTGACCTGGAAGGGGCGGTGGTCGCCACGCACATGCCGAACGTGACCGCCGCGTGGTTCGCCGAACGCGGCATCGCGATCAAGATCGTCGCCATGGGCGGCGCGCTCGAGGGCGTGTGCGCTGCGGGGCTTGCCGATGCCATCGTCGACCTTCGTGAGACGGGCACCAGCCTCAGTCAGAACCGTTTGCGCGTTCTCGCCACGATGGCCCACTGCGAAGCCCTTTTCGTTCACAGCGCCGACCCCGGCCTGGTTGACCTGGCCCTTCGGGTGGAGGCCACCCTTGACGCGCGCCAGCAGCGCTACGTCATGTTGCACATTCCCCGGACGAAGCTGGACGAGCTCGTCTCGGTGTTCCCCGGCCTCGCCTCGCCGACGGTCCTACCCCTGGCGGGCCGAGATGACCTGGTTGCCGTGCACTTGGTAGTCGAGGCGTCGTTTTTCTGGGCCCACCTGGGGGAGATCCGTGCCGCCGGTGCCACGGGCATCGTCTCGCTCTCGCCTGACGCTCTCTTGCGCTGAGCGCCGCCGGCGCCCGGTGACCTGGGAGGCGTGCTCGTCTACCTCGGTGGAGCTCCCTGGCTGCGAAGAGCTCGCTCGGGCCAAGGACGATGACGTGACCATGGAGCGTTGGCTCCTTTCATCCTGATGAGGAGCTTTGAGACGGGCGAGTGCGCAGCGGAGGACTTCGCCGCCGGGCTGGTCCGTGACTGGGGCTTCCCAACCCTCCCGGTCTCAGCCGCCCAGGGCCCGGCGCACCTCGGCGAGGCGGGACTCATCAACCCGCCACCACACCCAGCGCCCGCGTTTCTCGCTCACCAGCAAACCGGCTTCGGCCAGGACCTTCGTGTGGTGCGAGATGGTGGGTTGGCTCTTGCCGAGCGGGGCTTCCAGGTCGCACGAGCACACTTCCTGGTGGGATGCAACGATCGAGAGCAGGCGAAGGCGTACGGGGTCAGCCAGCGCGCCGAGGACACCTGAAAGGCTGGTCGCGGCTCCTTCGTCGAGCGGGGCACTGGTTAGCGAAGGGCAGCACAGAGCCGCCTCGTCTCCCACCTCGATCATCCTGCTCCTAGCCGTGGTGGCCTCCACGTCGCGACCATCGCATTGACATATGTCGATACGTAAGGTAGCTTAGGTATCGACCAGTGTAAATAGTTCGAAGAGGCCCCATGCGTCACATTGCGGCTGGCTCGGGATCGCGCCGGCACCGACCACGGGGCCGGACGGGGCGAGAGGTGAGCGACAAGGTGGCAGAAGGCGAGGCGCCCGAGGTGCCCGAAGCCCTCCCAGGGGCCCCGGTCATCGCCAGCCTGTCTTTTGTCGACCGGTTCCTCCCTGCCTGGATCCTCCTGGCCATGGCCGTCGGCATCGGGCTCGGGAGAGCCGTCCCGAGCCTCAACCGGCACCTGAGCGCGATCCAGGTCACCTCGGGGACGTCGTTACCCATCTTCATCGGCCTGCTCGTAATGATGTACCCAGTCTTGGCCAAGGTCCGCTACGGCCAGCTCGGCTCGGTCACGCGCGACCGGCGCATGCTGGTCTCCTCGTTGGTGCTCAACTGGGTGGTCGGCCCGGCGGTTATGTTCACACTCGCCTGGCTCCTGCTCCCCGGCTTACCGACTTACCGGAACGGTCTCATCATCGTCGGACTGGCCCGCTGCATCGCCATGGTCCTCATCTGGAACGACCTGGCTTGCGGTGACCGCGAGGCCGCAGCGGTGCTTGTTGCGCTCAACTCGCTGTTCCAGGTCGCCGCCTTTGCCCTCCTCGGCTACTTCTACCTGAAGGTCCTCCCCGGCTGGCTTGGGCTCTCCACCGTCGATTTGCACCTCTCGGTCGCCAAGATCGCCGAGACCGTGGGGATCTTCTTGGGCGCCCCGCTCATAGCGGGATTCCTGACGCGCACATTTGGAGAAAAGGCACGGGGCCGGCAGTGGTACGAAACCCGGCTGCTTCCCCGCCTCGGGCCGTTCGCGCTTTACGGGTTGCTCTACACCATCGTCATATTGTTCGCGCTCCAAGGCCAAACCATCACCAAAGAGCCAGGGAACGTGGCCCGGATCGCATTACCACTATTGGGTTATTTCGCCGTCATGTGGGTGGGGTCGTTCCTCCTAGGGCGGGCCATCGGTTTACCCTACGAGCGCACGGCCACCCTGGCTTTCACCGCCGCCGGCAACAACTTCGAACTGGCTATCGCTGTCTGCATCGGGGTATTTGGCGTTACGAGCGGGGAGGCCCTCGCCGGCGTCGTTGGCCCGCTCATCGAAGTGCCCGTACTGGTGAGCCTCGTCTACGTGGCCCTGTGGGCGCGCGGGCGCTTTTATCGGCCGGGCGCCGGGCGCCCCGGTGCGCTGATAGACGGGGGTTACAAGGCTCGCGCCGGTGGTTCCAAGAAGAGCACGTCGTTGCGAGCCGGCCAGCACTGACAAGGGAGGCTTTTCATGCACCTGGTGGTGATCGGCGGGAGCGACGCCGGCATCTCTGCGGCCCTGCGTGCGCGCGAACTCGACCCCTCGGCCGAAGTCACCGTCGTAGTCGCCGACGAGTACCCGAATTTCTCCATCTGTGGCATCCCGTACTACATCTCGGGCGAAGTAGCCCACTGGTCCGACCTGGCCCACCGAACGCGCGCCGACTTGGAGGCCGCCGGCATGGCTCTTCGGCTCGGGACCAGGGCTACCCGCATAGACGTAGCCCGCCACGTCGTCCACCTCCGAGGGCGACAGGGAACCGAAGAAGTGCTCGCATATGACCGCCTTGTCGTCGGCACCGGCGCCGCGCCCGTTCAGCCTCCGATCGAAGGCCTCGGCGGGCCGGGGGGTCTCGATGAGGCCGACGGCGTCCACTTGCTGCACACCATGGGGGACACCTTCGCCCTTTCTCGCACGCTCGAGGAACGGGCACCGGCCACTGCCCTCGTCGTTGGTGCCGGCTATGTCGGGCTGGAAATGGCCGAGGGCTTGACCATACGGGGCTTGGAGGTTGCTCAGGTGGAAATGCTGCCCGAGGTGCTGCCCACGGTGGACCCGGTGCTAGGTGCCTTGGTACACGCGGAGCTTGTAGCCAATGGCCTTGACGTTGCCACGCTCACCACCGTCAAGCGCTTGAGCCGAGCACCTGTGGGGGCAGCCGGGCGGCTGCGCGTCGAAGCGGCGCGAAGTGACGGCCACCCCTACGTCCTCGATGTGGACCTGGTGCTGGTTTCTGTCGGGGTCAGGCCCGACGCCGAACTACTCGTAGGGGCGGGGGCGAGGACCGGGCCTCGGGGGGCGGTCCTGGCCGACGAAGGGATGCACACTGGCCTGCCCGACGTTTACGCCGCCGGTGACTGCGTGGCCACCCACCACCGCCTGCTTGGGCTCACCTACCTGCCGCTCGGGACGACCGCTCACAAACAGGGGCGAGTAGCGGGGGAAAATGCGGTGGGAGGCCAGGCGCGCTATGCCGGGAGCCTCGGGACCCAGGTGGTGAAGGTTTTCGACCTGGTCGCCGCTCGAACGGGCCTCCGTGAAGGCGAAGCGCTCACCGCCGGCTTCAGCCCAGCGACTACCCAGGCAGAGCCCGATGACCACAAGGCCTACTACCCGACGGCTTACCCGATCGCGATCCGGATCACGGGGGACACCGCGACGGGGCGATTGCTCGGGGCCCAGCTCGTCGGGCGGCGCGGCACCGAGGTCGCCAAACGCGTTGACACTTTTGCCACTGCCATCCACCACGCTATGACGGTCGATGGGATGAGCGAGCTCGACCTTTCCTACTCACCACCCCTCGGCTCGCCCTGGGACGCGGTCCAGACGGCTGCCCAGGCTTGGGTGCATGAGCACCAGGCGCTTTGAGCGGCAGGGCAATAGCCCGGAGTTGACGGACAAGAGCTGGCCTCGCCCTTATCGTCTCTAGAAGGGTCTTTGGGCCCTACCGATCGCTCCTTCTCGGGGCCCACCCTGGGGATAGTTCAACGGCCATTGCTGCAACAAACATTGCAGTAACGACCATTGCTGTAATGCATTGACGCAGCAGTGTCGAGGAGCAAGGAGGACCGATGAGCTTGAGGCCGCTAAGCCTGGAAAGTGCTGGTCAGGGCCAAACTGTCCGCGCGGAAGCAGGCGCCGGGCCGAGCGTGCTGACCGAGGAAGGCGAGGCCCCCTTGGTCGGCCTTCAGGGCTTTCACCCCGGCTGGTTCGGGGCGGTCATGGGGACCGCGATAGTGGGGATCGTCGCTTTTTCGGGCCCAGGAGGTCTGAAGGCACTCGACCCAGCACTCCGCCATTTCGGCCAGGTAATGGTGGTCCTGGCTTCGGTTCTAGCTGTCGCCCTCGCCGTCCCTTACATCGGGCGCCTCGTGGTGCACCCACGCTCGGCGCTTGAAGACCTGAAAGACCCTGTGGTGGGCGCACTTTATGGGACGCTCCCTGGGGGGATCTTGGTGCTGGCCGCCGCAGCCGCGGCAGTAGGGCCGTCGCTGGTTGGCGCGGCTGCGGCTAAGGACCTGGTGCTCGGCCTCGCCTGGGCAGGTGTGCCGCTCGCCTTTGTGGCCAGTGTCGCCTTCGCATTCGTCCTCTTCGTGGGCAAGGGCCTAGCCCCCGAGGTGGTAAATGGCGGATGGTTTATCCCTCCCGTGGTGAACATAGTTGTCCCCTTGGCGCTTGTCCCTCTCGTGCCTGGCAGTTCACCCAGCACGGCGCGGCTCCTCGTGGCCCTCTCGTATGCCTTTTGGGGCATGGGCCTGCTGCTCTACGTCCTCGTAATGTCGATGCTCCACGAGCGCCTCGTCCTCCACCCTCTTCCGTCGGCTGCGCTCGCCCCATCCCTTTGGATCGGCCTTGGCCCAATAGGCGTTGGCTCGCTAGGCCTGATAAAGATGGTGCCGGCGTCCCTCGGGGTGCTCGGCACTGGCGGGGAAGCGGTGAAGTCGTTGTCACTTTTGACGGGCACGGCGTTATGGGGTTTCGGAGCGTGGTGGTTCTGCGCTTCCGTGCTACTCCTCGCCCGCTACTTGCGCCGGGGGCCATTGCCCTACGGCCTTGGCTGGTGGGGTTTCACCTTCCCTCTCGGCGCCTTCACCTCGGCAACCCTGGCTGTGGCAGAGAATTGGGGATCGGGCTTGCTTGACGACGTGGGCGCGGCGCTGTTCGTTTTGCTCGTGGTGTTTTGGGCGGTGGTCGCAGGGCGCACGATATGGGCGGCCAGGACTGGAGAGGCGTGGCGTCGGGTTGGCTCCCGGCCCCAAGCACCCAGCGTGGTCGTCCCAAAGGTCGAGGTGCTCGGCTGAGATGGCGGCTGAGACGACGGCCGAGACGGCGGGCCAGATGGCGGCTGAGATGACGGCGGGCAAAGACGTGGGTGCTGACGCCGGCCAGTTCCT
>JAJZYO010000054.1 GCA_021798075.1 Actinomycetes bacterium | reverse complement strand
TCCCGCCGAGTCCACCAAGTAGAGGATCGGCACCCGCAGCCGCTCGGCGGTGTCCTGGATGCGCAGGATCTTCTCGATGGATTTCGGGCCCATCGACCCGGCCTTCACGGTGGCATCATTGGCCATAAACGCCACCCACTGGCCGCTGCCAGCCAGGCGGCCGACGCCCGTCACCACGGCGTCGGCGGGCAGGTCCGGCCTCTGGGCTTCTGCATAGAGCCCGTCCTCCCACTCAATGTCGCCCGGGCCAAACAGTTTGGCCAGGCGCTCGCGCACGAACGATTTGCCCTCCTGCTGGAGACGGAGGTGATAGCTGGGCCGCCCTCCCTGGAGAATGCGCTCGCGCGCCTGGCGCCACGTTTCGTCAGGCATGGGGTTGTCCCTCCTCTCTCCATACGTTGTCCGGTGGGGAAGCGGGCCACGGAATCTCGAGCCGCAGCAAGGCCGCCCCCAATGTTTTGCCTAAGTTGTCCGCGCGCGCCGAGCGGGCGGCCCCGCCGTCCAGAGCCGCCTCGACCACGAACTTGAGCGCGTTGAGGCGTGGCAGCTCGTAGCGGGTCACGGGGCCTGCCGCCCACGGAGCGAGGTGGCCGCGAACCGCGTCTGCGGTAACGTGCTGGCGCAGCAGGGCGTAGACAGCCTCGTTCGGGGCCATGAGGCTCAGATCCAGGATGTTGCCCTTATCCCCCGCCCGACACGTTGCCAGGTGGACCAGCGGCCTCGTCGACTGCCTTGTCATTGTTTGCTGCCTCCTCGTCTCTCGGAGTTGCCCGCCAAAAACGCAGGGGCTGGCCGGACGTCCACCCTGATCCCCCTATCCAGCAGCGGCCGGGGAATGAGGCCGGTCTGCAACCGCGACAGCTCCCGCACCCGGTCGACCCCCAAGAGGCCGCTGGCCGTGGGCGGGCCGGATAGCGCCAGCGGGGGAAAGAGGCGGGCAAAGGCATCGGCCGCGCCTCGGGTGGCGGTGCGCAGCGTCATCCGCAGGTACACCTCGTTCAGGCGGCCTCGATCCGGTGCCGTGGCGAGGGGGCCGTGAAAGCTGGACACGCCGAGGTACTCGGCGCCGGGCGCCGTCGGGGAAAGGCCCAGCGCCTGCGCCTGCCGGACCAAGATGGCGGCGGCCGCCTCCGCCTTCTCTAGGGCATCGGGCCACGAAAACCCAATGAGTCCCTGCCCCAAGAATCCGTCGGGGCAGCCCGCCATCACCTTGTACGCCTCGGGCCGGGGATGCCCCCGCACGCCCCGCACCTCTACCGTGTCGGGCCCCACCTCGGCCAGCGACGCCTCACTCAGGTCCACCGTCACATCCGGAGTCAGGTAGTGGCTCGGGTCGTGCACCTCGTAGAGCAACTGCTCGCGCACGGTGTCCCGGGTCACGCGGCCCCCGCTCCCGGGCACCTTGGTGATCCGGAGCGAGCCGGCATCCGACAATTCGGCGATGGGATAGCCGATGCGGTCCAGGTCGGGGATCGACTGCCAGTCGCCGCTGTGGTTGCCCCCCGTCACCTGGCCGGAGCACTCCAGCAGGTGGCCGGCCACCGCACCCAGCGCCAGGCGGCTCCAGTCCGTGGGTCCGGCGCCCGACAGGTCCCAGTGCAGCGCATGGGCGATGGCGCCGAGAAACAGAGCGCTGTCGGCTACTCGCCCCGTGATCACGAGGTCGGCTCCCTGGTCCAGCGCGGATTGAATGGGCGCCGCTCCCACGTAGGCGTTGGCAAAGACCGGCATCGAGGTGACAGCCGGGTCGTCCCAGGCGACCAGGTCCAGGCGCCCGAGGAGGTCGTCGCCGTGGACCACGCCGATGCGGGCGGCGAGGCCGAGATCGTGAGCCACCTGCGCCGCCGCCGCGCCAGCCGCCATCGGGTTGAGGCCGCCAGCATTGGAAATCAGGCGCACGCCCCTGCGGAGAGCGGCGGGCCAGAGATCGCGCAGCAGCGGCAGCAAATCTCGGGCGTAGCCCAGCGACGGATCGCGGCGGCGGTCCTTGGCCAGAATGGCCAGCGTCAGCTCGGCCAGGTGATCGAACGCCACATACTGCACCCGGCCCGTCTCGATGACGTCCAAGGCCGGACGGTAGCTGTCGCCGTAAAATCCGAGCCCGCCGCCCACACGCACGGCGGTCATGACGGATCTCCCGCGGGTTCTTGGTCCAAAGCAAACCGGGCGGCGTGCGCCTGCAGATCGGGTTCAGACAGCGCCAGGTTGCGCAGCAGCACCAGGTGGTCCATGTGCGTCCTCAACGGCCCCGCGCCCGCGCGCGCCGCCTCCAGCCCGGTGCGGACAACCAGCGGGCTGACCGTCGCGAGGCGGTGCGCGAGGGCCAGTGCCCGGGCCAGCACCTGGCTCTCGGGCACCACCTCATCCACCAGTCCCCAGGCCAGGGCCTCGTCGGCCTCGAGCGAGCGAGCGGACAGCGCCAGGGCCAGCGCCCGCCGCTCTCCCACCGCCCGCTCCAGCAGGGGGAACACCGTGTAGGGGAAAAGGCCGCGCTCCATCTCCGGCAAGCCAAAGCGGGTGCCCTCGGCGGCCACCGCCAGATGGGCCACCAGCAAAAGGCCCAGGCCCCCGCCCAGCACGTAGCCGTGGGCGGCCGCCACGACTGGCGTGCCGAGGGCCGCGGGCAGGCCAAACAGACCCACACCCGCGCGACCCTGGTCATACAGCGCCTGGGGGCTCAGTCGGGACAAGTGGCGGAACTCCGCCAGGTCCCCGCCGGCGCAGAACGCCGGACCCCGGGCCGCCAGCACGACGGCGCGGATCGCGGGATCGGCGTCGGCGACCGCCAGCGCACGCTCCACCGCGTCCGCCAGCTCGGCCGACAGGGCGTTCCGCTTGCGGGGGCGGTTCAAATACACCAGGCGCACGGGTCCTTGGGTTTCCTGCTCCACGAGGCTCACTCGGCACCCCCAAAGCGCTGCTGCAGCACACGCTTCAGCACCTTCCCCGCCGGGCTTTTGGGCAGCTCGTCGACGACATGGACCTGCTTGGGCACCTTGAACGAAGCCAGCTCCCGCCGGCAGTGCTCGAGAATCGAGGGGCCGAGGTCGCCAGGGTGACCGGGCGCCGCCACCACCACCGCCACCACGGCTTCCACCCAATACGGGTCAGGCAGGCCGATGACGCTGACCGCCTCGACACCGGGATGCCGGGCCACCACTTCTTCAACTTCCTGGGACGACACGTTTTCCCCGCCGCTTTTGATGATGTCCTTCCGGCGGTCCACGAAGTAGAGAAATCCGTCGTCGTCGGCGGCGGCCAGGTCTCCCGTGTGGTGCCAGCCCCCGCGAAATGTGTGGGCGGTGCCTTCGGGGTCCTCAAAGTAGCCAGCCATGACGGCCGGGCCCCGGACCACCACCTCGCCCACCTGGCCCGGTGGGACGTTCCGGTCGTCCTCGTCTACCAGGCGGACCTCCAGCGGCAGGTGTGGGTGGCCGATGGGGTCTGGCCGGGTGGCGCGGTCAAAAACCTCGGCCGACCACGTGCTGGCCCCGAGCGGCGTCAGCTCCGACTGACCCCAGTAGCCCATCCACTCCACCTGAGGAGCCAATTTTCGCAGGCGCCGTATGGCGGAGCCAGGAAGATACTGGAACACGATGGCGCGCGCAAGCGAACTGAGGTCGCGCCGCTCCAGGTTGGGCTGCGCAAGCAGCCCCACGTAGGCGGTCGCCGGCAGGACCAGGTAGCTTGCCCGCTCCTGCTCGATGGCGTCCAGCACGGCAGTGGGCTCGATGCGCCGCACCAGGATGCCGGTGGCCCCGGTGGCCATCGTGGCGAGCATTACGTACAAACCCGCCACATGGAAAAGCGGCAGCGCCAGCAGCATCCGCTGCCGCCGGCCGATTTCCAGGTCGGACAGCGCAGAGAGCAGCGCGGCATGCCAGTTCAGGTGCGTGCCCACAACCCCCTTGGGCTGAGCCTC
Organism: Actinomycetes bacterium; assembly: GCA_021798075.1. The sequence goes on along the minus strand of JAJZYO010000054.1, from coordinate 5,470 downwards.
CGTCCCGCTGGTGAACAGCAGCGTGCAAGGCGACTCACTGGGGACCATGACCGCTGGGCACCCGCCATCCGCCGCGGCCAGCGCCTTGCCCATGGGGGTGAATCTTGGCGGGGTGGCGGAGGGATCGCCGACAAACCACCGGACCGGGATGCCATCGAGCGAGTCGGACTCTCCGGCCAGCAGAGGCCACAAGGCGCCGTCCACCATCAGAGCCCGCGCCCGGGCGCGGGCAAGCGCCCCCGTGAGCTCGCGGCCGCGGAGTAGGGCGTTCAGCGGCAGCAGCACCGCCCCGATGCTGGCGGCACCGAACCAGAGCGCCACATATTCCGGTGAGTTGAGGCCCAGGGCGGCCACGACGTCCTGGGGGCCGACACCGGCCTGCAGCAGAGCGCGGCTGACGCGCGCGGCCATGTCGGCCAGCTCGTCGTAGCGGACGTCGCGCCCGTCGAACCGGAGCGCGACGGCTGTTGGCACCCGGCGCGCACTTCGCTGCAGCAGGTCACCCACATTGAACCGGCGGAGCAGGTTGAGTTCCAGATCGGTGGGGTGGGGCATCAATCCATCTCCTTTTTCGCGTTTTGGGCTGCTCAGCGCGTGCCGGCTAGCTCCCGGGCCAGGAGAAGGCGGCGAATTTCCTTCGTGCCCGCGCCGATGTCGAATAGCTTGGCGTCGCGGTACAGACGTTCGACCACGGAGCCGGCCAGAAATCCGGATCCCCCAAGGATCTGGACCGCTTCATCCGCGGCGAATCGAGCGGCCTGACCAGCCGCCAGCAACGCGGCCGCCGCTTCGCGACTGGCGCGGTGCCCGGCCTCTAGCTGAGTGATGGCATCCAGGGCCATCAGGTGCGCCGCCCGTGTCTGGACGTACATGTCGGCCAGTTTGGCGGCCACCAGCTCAAATTCGACCAGACGCTGGCCGAACTGGCGGCGAGACTGGGCATGGGCGAGGGCTCGCTCGAGGGACTCCTCGGCAATGCCGACCCCGGCGAGGGCGTAGAAGGCTCGTTCCCGGTCCAGGCCGCGCATCATGAGCCGCACCCCCTGGTTTTCCTCACCCAGCACGTTTTCTCGGGGGACGTAGACATCGTCGAAAAATACGGCGCCGGTGGGCGACCCGCGCATTCCCAGCTTGGCGAAGGGCGGGCCGGTGCTCACGCCGGCCCAGTCCCGCTCCACGATGAACGCGCTGATGCCCTGGCCGCCGGCCTCAGGAGCGGTTTTGGCGTAAACCACCCACAGACCCGCGACGGGGGCGTTGGTGATAAACGTCTTGCTGCCGCGGAGGCGGTATCCGCTGCCGTCGGCGCGGGCCGTGGTGTGTATGCCGGTCGCGTCCGAGCCGGCCTCGGGCTCGGTTAGGGCCAGCGCCCCAATCAGGGAGCCCCGGGCCAGGGGGGGCAGGTAGCGTGTGCGCTGGGCCTCGGTGCCATTGTGCCAAATGGCGTGCGTGCAAAGATTCAGGTGCGCTCCGTACGACAGGGCAAAGGCGGGGGACGCGTGCGACAGGGCGCGCGCGACCAGCGCGCTGGTGAGCAGATCGCCCCCGGACCCGCCGTACCGCTCCGGCACCCCCGCCCCCATGTATCCTAGCGACGCCGCCTCATCCCATGCGGTGCGCGGCAGCGCATCATCCCGGTCCATGGCTTCGGCGACAGGTTCTACGACGCGGCGGGTGAATTGCAGTGCGGCCTGGTATACGGCCTCGTGTTCGGGCGTCATGCGGGTCCTCCTTGTCGTCTTGCATCGTGTCGCCTGGCGCCGATGGACGGGGGCCGCGCTCACAGGCGAAAGCGCCGCTGCATCGGGTCATACTGGTTGCTCTCGCGGAGATAGGCCAAGAACGCATCGAGATGCCGCCGGAGCCGCCGCACGGCCGCGGCGGCATCTCCTTGCTCCACGGCCGCCAGAATACGCCGATGAGCGGCCAGCACGCCGGCGGCCGCCTCGGGTCCGTAGGCGGGCTCCATCGTGGACCGGCGCACCAAGTCGTGCAGGGCGGCGTACAGCGCCGCCAGCACGGGATTGCCGCTGGCCGCCACCATGGCGCTGTGGAACAGGAGATTCTCCTCCACCTCGCGCCGATGGTCCCGGGCCGTGGAGAATTCCGCAAAGCGATCGCAGGACTCCCCCAGCGCGGCCACATCGCCAGCGGTGCGGCGCACAGCTGCCAGCGCCACCGCCGCCGCCTCGATCTCCGTGCGCGCTTCGAGCAGCGCCGCCAGCGACACCGGAGTGGATGTCAGCAGGATGCCCAGGGACTTGACGACGCCGCCAGGGCCGGGGGCGGACACGAACACGCCGCCCGCCGGTCCGGGCCGGGTAACAATCAGCCCCTGCTCAGACAGCACACGCAACGCTTCGCGCACCGTGCCCCGGCTCCGGCCACTCCAAGCCACCAGATCCCGCTCGCGGCCCAGGAAGTCTCCGGCCGCCAAGCCCTCAACGCCAATGCGATCGTGGATCTCGGCGGCGAGCCGGGTCGCCACGGCCGTGCCGTCGCGCCGATGCGGGGTGAAAGACTTATCCATGCCAATGATTATAAGGGATCCGGGCGCGATGTCACGGCTCTTCGCACCGCGTCGGGGTCAGAGGGGATCAAGTAGCTCCAAAAATTGCTCGTCGCTGTGTGCGTCGAGAGCCGTGAGCAGGTTGGCGCCCGAAGTGGATCGGCTGGCCAGGGCCGCCTTGACGACCGGGATGCGCGGCACGGGGACGCTCAACTCGTCCACCCCCAGCGCGGCAAAGAGGGTCGCCCACCCGGGCTGGGCCGCCAAACTCCCACAGACGGCTAGGCGGAGGTGGTGCGCACGAGCTTGTCCCGCCGCGTGCGCCACGGCTCGCGCCACCGCCAGCGGACTCACGGATCGGGTGAGTCCCCCCTGGCCGCGGTCCACCGCGTTCAGGTATTGGGTCAGGTCGTTGGTGCCAAACGAGAGGAAATCAACCCCCGCCCGGGCCAGCTCGGGAATCAGAAAGAGCAGGCTGGGCACTTCCATCATGACGCCGACCGCCCGAGGGGGGGCGCCGGTGGCCATGGAGCTCAAGGCGTCGCGGCAGTAGCGCCAGTCGGCGAGCGTGCTGACCATCGGGAACATGACTTCGACCGGCCCGGCCGCCGCCGCCGCACGGAGGGCCGCCAACTGGTCCCGGAACACGGCCTCGTGGGACGCGTAGAGGCGCATGCCGCGCTGCCCCAGGGCCGGGTTGTCCTCGGCCTCCGGCGTCAAGCCCGCGAGCGGCTTGTCGGCGCCGAGGTCAAAGGTCCGAAAGCAGGTGGGTCCGCCGACATGGCGGACGGCCGCCTGGTACTCCGCGATCTGGTCTTCAAGAGAAGGGATGCCGCCCGACGCCTCGAAGAACAGCTCGGTGCGAAACAGCCCCACGCCGTCGGCCCCTTGCTCCTGGGCCGCCCGAGCCTCCCGGGCGCTGCCGATGTTGGCGCGCACCTCGATCACGCGGCCGTCAGACCAGGTGACGGGCTCCTGGCGAATCCGCGCGCGGCGCTGTCCGGTCGGGCTGGCGGCGCCCACCGTCACTCGGCCGCTGTCGCCATCGACGTAGACCATCGTGCCGCTGGGCACCTCCGCCAGCGGTGACGCGTCTGTCACCACCACCGGAATCGCCAGGTTCTGTGCAATGAGCGCCGCGTGCATGGTGGCGCTGCCCTCCCGCACGACGTAGGCGGCCGCATGCGCCCCGGCCAAGAGGTCGCTCACCGTCAGGTGGTCCTGGGCCACCACCGACCCTGGCGGCGGCTTCGAGGCCGCCGCGCCCAAGAGCGCGCGCGCCCAGAGGTGCGCCACTTCCCGGATGTCCTCCGCTCGCGCCCGCAGATACTCGTCATCGAGAGACGCGAGCGCGGCGGCAAAGGTGCTGCCGGTCTCCTCCACGGCGGCGGCCGCGGGGGTGCCGTCGGCCATGCGTGCCCGGATCGCGCCTTCCCACTCGGGGTCCGCGAGCATGGCGCACTGGGCTCGCACGATGTCCGCGTGACTCGCGTCTCCTGCGCCGCGGGCCAATTGCTCCAATTGGTCAACCACCTTGGCGCGCGCCTCATCGAGGCTTGGTGCGGCGTCCTCCGCGGAGAGCGCGCCGATGCTCGGGCGGGCCAAAGGGCCCGCCGCTTGGCCGGGGGCAATCCCGGTTCCTTGTATGTTCATGGGTTGGTCCACTGTTTCACCTCCACTGGCGTACGACTTTTCAGTGTACTCGTCTGCCTGGTTGGGTGAACGGCTTCGCGAGATGTGGTAGTATTGGGTCAACTTCTGGCTGGCGCCCACCGGCGACCCGCGAAGCGGTGGCGGCTGGAGTCCAACTCCATAGAACCGTCGGGTACAGAACTGGAGAACCCGCAGGCGCTTGGGCGCTGCCGGTTCTCTACTGCATCTGGGGGAGGGTTGCCTGTGGTGGTGGTGGTGGGCGCTGGAGCCACCGGCCTCGGCGTGGCGTGGGATTTGGTGTTGCGCGGCGTGCCGGTCACGGTGGTCGACGCAGGCGACCTCGGGCGCGGCACATCGGGCCGCTTTCACGGACTGCTGCACAGCGGCGGCCGCTACGTGGTGCGAGACCAGGCCGCGGCACGCGAGTGCTGGAAGGAAAACCAAATTATCCGTCGGATTGCGCCTTCGGCCGTGGAGGACACCGGCGGCTATTTTATTGAAAGCGCCGAGGAGGACGCCGGCTTTGCCGACGAGTGGGTGGCAGGATGCCGCGCGGTGGGCTTGCCGGTTCAAGAGGAGGCGCCCGGGCAGCTCCGGCGCCTCGTGCCGGAGGTGCGCCAAGACCTCCGTCGTGTGTTCCGCGTGGCCGACGCCGTGCTCGAAGGCTTTCGCCTGCTGCATCTCCTGAGCCGAAACATCGCCGAGCACGGCGGCGTCGTGCTTACCCGCACCCGCGTCGACAAGGTGGCGATGGCCGCGGGCCGGGTGGTGGGGGTGGAGGTTGAGGGACCGGGGGGCCGGCGGCAGATTGCCTGCGACCTGCTGGTAAATGCTGCGGGCCCCTGGGCGGGTCAGGTGTCCGAGCTTTACGGAGACCCCATTCCGCTCCAGCTCGGCGGCGGGCTCATGCTGATCTTCGCGAACCGTCACACCCCGGTGGTGGTGAACCGGCTGGCTCCCCCGGGCGACGGGGACATCTTGGTTCCCCACCAGTCGGTGGTCATCTTCGGAACGACCGATGTGCGCCAGCAGGACCCCGAGCCGCCGGCGGTGGCGCGCGGGGAGGTTCTGCGCCTCATGGAGTTGGGACGCGCCATGTTTCCTTCCATGGGAAGCTGGCGGGTGCTGCGGGCCTTCACCGGCGTGCGCCCGCTGTACCAGCCTGCGCGCACGGAGGGGGGCTTGCCGTCCCGATGGGTGACGCGCGACTTTACGGTGATCGACAGCGGCCGCGACGCCGGCGTCATCGCGGTGGTCGGGGGCAAGTTTTCCACCTTTCGCGCGATGGCGGAGCACACGGCGGATCAC
>JAJZYO010000053.1 GCA_021798075.1 Actinomycetes bacterium | reverse complement strand
TTCCGCCTAATGGGCTTCGGCCATCGCGTCTACAAAAACTACGACGCTCGCGCCAAAGTCATCCGCCAGGTCGCCTTGGACCTCGTCGAAAAGCTCGCACCGGCGGACCCTCTGCTCGAGATCGCCCTCCGCCTGGAGGAGGTCGCTCTCGCAGACGAGTACTTCATATCCCGGCGCCTCTACCCCAACGTCGACTTCTACTCGGGGATCATCTACCGGGCCATCGGCTTCCCCGACGAGATGTTCACCCCGTTGTTCGTGGTCGGCCGCAGCGCCGGCTGGGTCGCCCACTGGTTGGAAATGGCGACAGAAGGTAGCAGGATCGGCCGGCCCACTCAGCTCTATGTGGGCCCGGTAGAGCGTAGCGTACCCAAAGCTGCAACCACGGCCTGAGCAAGCGAGGAGGTCAAAATATGCTCGAACGCCCGATCGGCCCCAACCCGTACGACCTTTTGCCCAAGGTCGCCAGCTTCGCGCTGGCGAGCAAGGACTTGAGGGAGGGAGAACGGCTCCCGGAGGCCCATGTCGCCGGCTCGGCGGGGGGCGGCAACGAGAGCCCCCAGCTTTCCTGGTCCGGTTTCCCCGCCAAAACAGCCGGCTTCGCGCTCACCTGCTACGACCCCGACGCACCTACCGGGAGCGGCTTTTGGCACTGGGCCGTCGCCAACCTGCCGGCATCGCTCACCGAGCTGCCGCGCGGCGCCGGCGACGCGAGCGGCAAGCACCTGCCACCAGGGGCGGTACAGCTCCGCAACGACGGCGGGACGGTGGGCTACATGGGCGCCGCGCCTCCCAAAGGGGACCGGCCCCACCGGTACATATTCGCCGTCCACGCGCTGGACAGCGCCAAGCTCGACGTCGGGCCGGCCAGCTCGCCGGCGTTGCTCGGCTTCAACATCACTTTCCACGTGATCGCGAGAGCGACGTTGACCGTCACCTACCAGGTCAGCTGAAGCCAGGCCCTGGCCGGCGCTGCCTCCAGGGACGTTCGCCTATCAGGTCAAATAACGCCACTGATCATGGCGTTGACGGTCTCCTGGCTCGGGAAGTTGCCGGCCGCGCGCGAAAACTCCCCGGCAATCCTGCCGTGGCGCATCACGACGACCCGGTTGCTGATCTCGAGCGCCTGCTGGGTGTTGTGCATGATCACAAGCACCGCCACACCGCTCGCGGCGGCCCGCCTGGTGTACTCGAAGACGTTGTCCGTCTCCTTCACCGACAGGGCCGCCGTCGGCTCGTCCAAGAGCAGGAGCTTTTTCTCGAAGTACACCGCCCGGCCGATGCTCAAGGCTTGCCCTTCGCCGCCCGAGAGGGTGCCCACGCCCTGGTCCACCGAGCTCAGGTTGGCGAGGCCGATCTCGGTGAGGGCCCGTGCAGTCTCCCAGCGCATGCGCGTCGTGTCGAGCACCGACCGCTTCCGCAGCTCGGCTCCGAGGAAGAAGTTCCTCCACACGTTCATCGTGCCCACCAGCGCCAGGTCCTGGTAAACGGTCGAGATACCCGATTTGCGGGCGGCCTTGGAGCTCCTGAACGCGACGCGTCGCCCATCGAAGTACAGCTCTCCGGAAGTCGGCCGGTAGACGCCGGAGACGATCTTCACTATCGTCGACTTGCCGGCACCGTTGTCGCCCAGGAGGGCGAGGATCTCGCCGCCGCTGATGCTGAAGCTGACGTCATCGACTGCTACTACGGGCCCGAACTTCATCGTGACATGGCGGAGCTCCAACACGGGTGCCACTGTCTTGCCAGGCAACGCGCCGGCAGCAGGGGCCAACACTGCCTGCCCGTCACCGCCGAGCACGCCTTCAACCGGGGCGTGCTCCGCTGCAGGCGGCTCCTCGTCACCGCCAACCCCCGTCAGCCGCGCCGACGGCACCCTGTCCGCGCCCTGAGGGAGGGGCCCCTCACCGCGCGCTCTACTTCGCTCTGCGCCACCGGCCGCGGGAAGGTTACGGCGCTCGACGAGCGAGGCCAGGTTGAGGCCAAGGCGCTTCGTAACGGTGGAGAAACCCTCCATCTTTACCTGGAGCACCACCGCACCTATGAGGACGATCCCGACGAAGAACTCGTAGTAAGTGGTCGAGGCTCCCGAGAGCACCAGCCCGGTGTCGATCACACCGAGGAAGAAGGACCCCAACACACCGCCGTAGATGGTCCCGACGCCCCCGAAAAGTGCGGTGCCGCCGATCACGGCAGCCGCTATCGCCTGCAGTTGCAGGCCGGAACCAGCGGACGCCTCGACATCACCGTACAGGGCGAACAGGACTACGCCCGAAAAGGCCGCGGTGGCCCCGCATATCATGAACAAGGCCATCTTGGTCCAATTGACCCGCACACCCGTGTTGCCTGCGGCCTGCCTGGACCCACCCACCGCGAAGACATGGTTGCCGAAAGCGCTCTTGTGGAGCACGAACGCCGCGATCGCTGCGAAGCCGAACCACCAGACGACTTGCCACTGGACCTGAGAACCGGCGATGCCGCCGCTGAAGAGGTGGAAGCTCCGCGGTACAACTGCGATGCTCACCGGCGAACCGCCAGTGATCATGAGTACGACGCCGGCGATCCCGTAGTAAGTGCCGAGCGTCGTGATGAACGACGGGATGCCGAACGCCAGCGTTATGAGCCCGTTGAGGAAGCCGATGCCGGCGCCGAGTGCGACAGAGATCAGAAGAGCCGGAGCGATGCCGAGGGGCTGGAAGAGAGCGGCAAACGTCATCGCCGCGGCTACGAAGCTCTGGCCCACGGAGAGGTCGAACTCGCCCCCGATCATGAGCATCGTGACACCGATCGCGATGAAGCCGACCTCCGCGCTCGTGCTCAGTGCACCTCCGAGGTTGTTGACGGTGAAGAGCTTGCCTCCACTCGTGCCTTCCAGCACGAGCAGCAGGACGACCACGACGGTGACGACCGTGACCATGCGGACGCTGACATACGACGTGAAGCGCCGTGACAGCAACGACGGGGCCACTGCCAGTTCCGTTGCGCCTCGTGTCTTCGCTAGTGGCTGCAATGATTTCACGATCTCTCCCAGAGGTACTACCCGCTGAAGCCGGCACCAGCAGCCGCCGCCACCCCCGCAGGCGAGCCAAGGCCCTCATGACGGGGATGGCGGAGTGCTACTCAGCGCGTGGACGGTCCTACATCCCGGTTTGGTTGACGACGTTCGGCTTGAACCAACCCTTCGAGATGTTGTGCGGGGTGTAGGTCAAGAAGACCGGCCCGGTGTCCATGTTGATCGGGTAGGACTTGTAGTGGACCGCGTCGTAGAGGTTGACCAAGGCGTCGTAACCCTGGAGGAACGGCTGCTGGTCGACGGTCACCTTGACCCACCCGTCTTCCATGTAAGTGTTGGTCACAGCGTCGTCGTCGAAGCCGACCATCGGCACCTTCTTGGGCGTCAGGCCGAGCGCGGTCGCACCCTCGACGACCGCTTGCTCACCGGCGCTGCCGAGCGCCACTACAAGAGCCGGCTCGCCGTGGGCTTCGAAGTAAGCCTTCATTATGCTGGCTGACTGCGGGACGTTGTAGTCGAGGTTGATGACGGTGACCTTGATGCCCATGGGGTCGACGATCTTTTCCATGCCCTGGTACCGGTTGTTGCAGGTCTCGTTCGTGTAGCACTGGTCTGCTACGACGATGGTCTGGCCTTTGTGCAAATGGAACATGGGCACGACCTCTTTGGCCAGGTCCTCGCCGGCGACCTCATTGTGCTGGCCGACGTAAGCCTCGACGGGGTTGGTTGTGAGGTTTACGCCGTGGGGGAGGCTGTTGTAGGCAATTATCGGTATGTGGAGTTTCCTGGCCCTCTGGATGTTTGCCGAGAAGGCGGTTGAGCTCACGACCGAAAATGCGATCCCGGCGGGGCGCGAGTTGATGATGGTGGTAAGGAGGTCGTTCTCCTGCGCTATCTCTCCAGAGCACTTGAGCGGGTCCTCGATCTTGAGCGTGACGCCGAGCTGGGCAGCCGCGGCCCGGCCACCGTTGTTGACCGCAGCCCAGAACGGGTTGTCGGGGCAACTTTGATAGAGCTCGTAATAGACACCGCCAGAAGCCGCGTCCTTTGTCGAGGCGCTGGCGGTGCTTGCGGCTATAGGAGCCGTCGCCGCCAGCCCGAGCACGGCCAGAGGAGCTGCCAGCAGGGCTGCCGGTATTCTGCTCGCGCGTTTGGGTAGGAGTGACATCCGAATGAAAACCCCTTTCTACTGGAAGTGATACCCAGTCGTCTTTGTCTTTTCGGAAGTGGATAGTAGCACAGCGGGCAGTGCGGAAAGGTGCCGGCGGGCTCGCTAGGGCGGACGTGGTACCACGCTCGGCCCCATGTGGTCCTCCTCTCTTTTGGCGCCCCTTGTTTAGTTGGTCTTCAAAGGGACGTGGCCCGGGTCGCCGCGTCAGGGCGTTGCAGGATCTCCGGGCGTAACTCGGTACCGAGCCCGGGGCCTGGCGGGGGCCGGATCCGCCCCGCCTCGATCGGCGGGAGCTCGGTCAGCAGCTCGCCGTACCAGCCGTGGTAGTGTGCGCGCACCGTCTCTTGCACGAAGGCATTGGGCACGTTGACCGATAGGTGGGTCGAGGTCGCCAGTGTGACCGGCCCGGTGCAATCGTGGAAGCCGACCGGCGTGAGGTACGCCTCGGCGAGGGAGGCGATCTTCTTTGCCTCACCGACACCGCCGCACCACGCAAGGTCCGCGAGGACTACCCCTACGAGCCCCTGCTCGAGGAGGGGCAAGTAAGCGCCGCGCCCAGCCAAGGTCTCGCTCAGTGCGAACACCGAGGACGTGACCGACGCAAGTTCGCGGAGCGTCACCGGCTGGAAGCCGGGCCGCAGGGGATCCTCGATCCACACCGGCCGGAAATCCTCGAGCGCCCGCACGATCTGCCGTGCCGCCGGCAAGTTCCACAGGCCGTGCAGTTCGACCATGATGTCCATCTCTTCCCCGACCGCAGCGCGGATCTTCCGGAAGGGCTCGAGCCCGGCCCGGAGATCGTCGGACCGGATGTACTGGCCGTCCCATCGTTCCGCGTAGGGGTCGAAGGGCCAAATCTTCATAGCTTGTACGCCGCTGTCGAGCAGCTCTCGAGCTAGTTCGTCGGCGTGGTGAAGGAAAGCGTCGAGGTCCTCGTACCGCCCAGTGCCCCCGCCGTCCGGTAGCCCCCAATTGGCTACGGCTTGGCCGCCAGGAGTGCGGATGTACTGCGGACCGGCGCAGGTGTTGTAGACCGGCACGCTGTCGCGGCTCGCTCCTCCCAGCAACTGGTAGAGAGGTTGGCCGCATACCTTGCCGAGGATGTCCCACAGGGCGATGTCCACCGCCGAATTGCCCCTCATTTCGGCGCCAGTGCTCGTGGCACCGACGTAGGGCTCGAGAGCGTGCGCCAAGCGGTCCACCTGCAGCGGGTCGCACCCGAGGAGGCGAGGCGCGGCAGTGCCGTGCAAATACGACTCGACCTCCGCCGCCCCGAAGAAGGTCTCGCCCAGGCCGACGATGCCCTCGTCGGTGTGGACCCGCACGAAGCACAGGTTCGGGTAGGCCCCCACCCGGACGGTCTCGAGCCTCGAGATCTTCATGCAGGCCGGTCCCCTTGAAACGTCGGGGGGGACATCTCCTCCAAGGCCTTCCAGGCCGAGGAGAGGGCGTCGTCCACGCTCAGCCGCTCGCGCTCGACGGCCGCTGCCCGCGCGAGGCGGCGACTCTCCAGCACTTCGAGCTCCACGTCGAAGTCCGCTCCATAGGTCGGGCCGCGATGCCGGTGCCGCCACCCGGGCGAGGCGCGCCCACCTTCAGGTGAGCCGACGGTAAGACCATTCCGGCAATTGTCGAGCTGGTCCTATCGGCAGTCAAGTCGCCCCTCTCGCTGCACAAGCCGGGGGTCGCCCAGCGAAACCGGCCAGAGCGGTCAAAGGGGGCCGAGCGAGCACCCCCCGTCAACGCGAAGAGCCGAGCCTGTCATGTAAGCGGCCAACGGGGAGCACAAGAAGGCGAAGGCGTCCGCAATGCTTCGCGGGTCCTGGAGTTCGCCGAGAGCGACCACCTGCTTGGCCCGCCGCCGGTAAGCGGGGTCATCGTCCCACTGTCGCCGGGCCATGCCAGCGGCCGCGATGCCCGGCAGTACGGCGTTTGCCCTGATGCCTAGAGGGGCCAGTTCCTTGGCGAAGCTGCGCATGAGCGAGTGCACCGCGGCCTTGCTCGCGCAGTAGGGGGCTATCTCTGGCCAGGGGTAGTCCTGGACCCATGAGCTGGTGAAGATCAAGTGGCCTCCGCTCCCGGCGGCTTTCCACCGCCTCGCCGCGGCCTGAGCGAGGACGAAGGCTCCCCGGAGGTTGACTCTCAACAATTCGTCAAAGGAAGCCAGCGGGTAGTCGAGGACCGGGTGGCTCTCGACCATGCCGGCGTGGCAGCAAACTGTGGTAGGCAAGCGCCCACAGCAATCGGCGACCGCTCCGAGCATCGTCTCTACCTCCGGGGCGTCGCTCACGTCCGCCCGGTAGCGCAGGACCTGGGCCGTGTCAGACAGCTCGGTACGGGTCGCGACATCGACCGAGACGACTTTTGCTCCCAGTTCGGCGAGGCGGTCGCAGACCGGGCGGCCGAGCGCCCCCTCGCCCCCGCTGATCACGACGAGCTCACTGCTGAGATCGATGTCCGTCATGAGTACCTCCTGGACCCTGACCTCGATCAGGACGGCTGCTCGCCTAGCCGAGGAGAGACTCGTCGAAAACGATGCCCCGCCCTCCGCAGGTGGGGCAGGTTTCCGAGTACGACTCGACCAAGCCTTCCGAGATGCGCTTGCGGGTCATCTCCACGAGGCCCAGTTCTGATATGTCGAACACCTGGGTACGCGTTTTGTCTCGCGCCAGTGCCTCCCTGAAGGTGCGGATGACTTCGCCTCGGTTGGCCGGTATTTCCATGTCGATGAAGTCGATCACGATGATCCCGCCGATGTCGCGGAGCCGGAGCTGGCGGGCGATCTCGTCGGCCGCCTCGAGGTTGTTGCGGAACACCGTCTCCTCGAGGTTGGAGGTACCGACATTTTTACCGGTATTGACGTCGATGACGGTCAGCGCTTCGGTTCGCTCGATTATGAGCGAGCCCCCCGAGGGCAGCCACACCTTTCGGTCCAAAGCCTTGTGCACCTGCTCGTGGACCCTGAAGCGCTCAAAGAGGGGCAGGGGTTCGGCCGCCGGGTCCACCAGCTCGACGCGGTCGGCGAGCTCGGGGGTGATGCTGGAGACGTACTCCTTCACCTGGGCGTGGAGGTTGGGGTCGTCGATCACGACACCTCGGTAGTCGCGGTTGAACTCCTCACGGATCACCCGCACCGCCAGGTCCGGCTCGCGGTAGAGGAGCTGGGGGGCGCGCGATGTCTTGGCGAGCTCCTGGACGTTGTCCCACTGGCGGAGCAAGCGGGCGACGTCCCTTTCCAGTTCCTCGGCGCTGGCCCCGTCCGCCGCGGTTCGCACGATCAAGCCATGGCCGGCAGGCTTCACGTCATCGAGGATCTTGCGCAGGCGCCGGCGCTCGTCGTCGGTGAGGCGCTTGGATATACCATATGTCTCGCTCTCGGGGATCAGCACCACGAAACGGCCAGGTAAGGACACCTCCTGGGTGAGGCGGGCGCCCTTGGTGCCGATAGGGTTCTTGGTCACCTGGCAGATGATGCTTTGGCCGGTGCGAAGGAGCTGCTCGATCCGGGCGTCTCTGGCCGCACCCCCCAAATGTCCCCGGGTCGGCTTCGAATCATCCTCGCCGGCCGGGCCGACCTCGTCTTCGTCGTAGCGCAGGTCGCCGCGGTAGAGGACCGCGTTTTTGGGTGTCCCGATGTCGACGAAAGCGGCCTCCATGCCAGGAAGGACGTTTTGGACCCGGCCGAGGTAGATGTTGCCGTCGATCTGGGTGGTGTCGTCAGCGGGGCGCGACACGTAGTGCTCTATCAACGTGCGACCCTCGAGGACTGCAATCTGGGTTGCAGTCGGGCCGACGTGTACGACCATCAGGTACCGCCCGAGTGGTCGATTGCGGCGCTCGCCTCGGCGGGACCTCCCCTGGCCGAGAGGTTCACCGAGCTCCAACGTGGGCGCCCTCTGGCCGGGGCCCTCGGTGGAGACGGTGCCGCCGGCGGTGCCCGCAGGGGCCCTTCCCCAGGGGGCAACCGGCGTTCCGGTAGCACTCGCGCCCGCGGTCGCGCCCGTAACGCCCGCACCTGTCGTCGCCGGCGAGAGGCCGTCGGAGGCCGCCGCGCCCTCGGCCACCGCGCCGGCCCCGCGGCTGCGCCGGCGAGGACGGCTGCCACTTCGGCCGGTGGCGTCTTCACCCTGAGGCCCGGCCGTTCCCGAGGCTCGAGGGGCACCCACCCCCTCCCTCGTGCGCGGCTTACGTTTGGGCAGGGGCGGCGATCCCGGGCGAGTGTCGCCTATCTTGGGCTTGCGGGGCTCGGCTGGCGCCGGCCCGCTCTCTTCGGGGGCGAGGGCTCCATTGCTCGACACCCGGCCGCTGCCCACCGGGCCGCTGCCCACCGCGCCGCTGCCCACCGGGCCGCTGCCCATTGGGCCGGCAGGCACAGGGCCGGGAGGCACAGGGCCGGGAGGCACCGGCCGGCTACGAACCGGGCCGGAAGGCGCAGGAGCGCCCGCCGCTGGGCCCGAAGCGACCGCCTCGGCGGGCACAACGCCACCAGGTACTGGGCCCTTTGGTGGGCCCTTAGGCATCAGGCCCTCTGATATTGGGCCGGCGCCGGCGGGACGCGCCCCCGGGCGCTCAGGCTCCTTAGCTCCTTCCTGGCGGCTGGTACCGGGCGTGGGCTCTTGTGGAGCCGCCTCGGCGTCTTCGCCATGGGCCCCGGAGCCGTCGAGGCCAGCCGCCTCGCGCTCGTTCCCGGCATGACGGCTTCGCCCTCCCCGTGAGCCTCGCCGGCGCCGGCGGCTTTTGCCGTGGGTGTCGGCTACATCTTCCGAGCCGTTGAGAGGGGCCGGCCCGAAGTGTTCCCCGCCACCATCGGGGCCACCGTCGCCAACGCTGTTTTCTTTACTGCCAGCTCCGCTGGCTTCACCTGCTGCGCCGAGCAGTTGTTCCGACATCGAGATCTTCCCTTCCAGGCCGGCACGCGTCGGCGCGCGCCCGGCGTAGGTCGTGGCAAAGGCGCGCGGAAACGGCGGGGGCACACCGGTCGCGCGACGGCGCCTACGGTCATAGGAGCAAAAACCTGTGGGCTATCGCCCTCAGCCGACCCCGCACTAAGAGCATCCCGGTCGTGGTGGGAAGGCTCCCCATGTACTGGGCCCGAGTCCCTCGTCGTCCGTGGCTGGGCCCCGGGCAGGCCGCCTGCCCGCGCAAGTTGGCGGAGCGGAGGGGCCACCGGGAGGCGGGGCGAGCTGCTCGGCCCGAAGAACCCCCTCATGCGACCGCGCCAGCGGTGCCACAGCCCGTTCATCGTTGTCCCGCCGGCCAGTGCCGCCTCCAGGAGCCTTCTCCCGGTTGCCGCGCGTATAACTTCTTCTTGCCGGGCCCGAGTCGCGACCCCAACCAGGCCAAGATTGCCTGTCGTGGCACTGAGCAGACGGCTCTCGAGGAAAACGGGCAGCTGAAAGACGAGGTCATCTCACTTCCCGAGTCTACCGAAGGAGCC
>JAJZYO010000052.1 GCA_021798075.1 Actinomycetes bacterium | reverse complement strand
GTCGAGCCAGCGGGTGAGGTGTGCACAAGCCGTTAGCATCGGGAGGGCTGGCATCCCTCAGGCACTTCCGAAAGCACAACTGGTCGGTCGGGGTCGCATCTGGCGTGGTCGCCCTGGCAGCGCTCGTTGTCGGCTCCGACCTCGGGAAGCTCGAAGGTAACGGCCTCAACCCGAAGATCATCGAATGGTCGAGCGCGGCGGCGCTCCTCCTGTTCGGCGTGGTCGCTTCGTCGCGCCTGTCCAGCGCGCTCCACAACCTGGTGGTCGAGCAGGGGGCGCCCGCGGCATCCGGGGCAGTCAGAGTGATCTCGGCTGGCGTCGGCTACCTGTTCGTGCTCTTTTCCGTGCTCGCCGTGCTGCAGGTCTCAGTCGAAAAGATCCTGGTCGGGGCCGGTCTGGCTGGCGTCGTGCTCGGCATAGCCGCCCAGCAGAGCCTCGGCAACGTCTTTGCCGGCCTCGTGCTGCTCGTGGCCCGTCCTTTCAAGGTGGGTGACCACATAAGAGTGCGAGCGGGGTCGCTCGGAGGCATCTTCGACGCCTGGGTATGGGAGATGAGCCTTACCTACGTGACCCTCCACATGGAAGACGGCCTGCTCAAAATCCCCAACTCGGCCATGCTCGCGGCCGGCATCGGCCAGCTCCCGTCGGACAACCCGCCCGGGCCCTTGGCCGCTGCCCCTCCCCAACCCTTACCGGGCGAGACAGAACAAGCTCCGGCGGGCCCTCAGCGAAAGTGGCGGCAGCGCCGCCCGACGACCAAGGTGGGCGCACCCGCAGAGGGGGCCGGCGAAGGGCCCCCGACCTAGGACAGCGCCCGGCGGAACGTCCCCTTGGCAAGCGTCGTGCCAAACTCGAAGAGCAGGTCGTTTCCCTTCTCGGCGCTCGTCAGCACGTCGTCGAGAGCGTCGACGAAGTAGTCGACCTGCTCCTCGCCGACAACGAGGGGCGGGAGAAGCTTGACGACGTTGACGTTGTCGGCGGCCACCTGAGTGAGGACACGGTGCCGTTGGAAGAGGGGCACCACGACCATCTGCGAGAACATGCCGGTCCTCATGGCCTCGAGCGCCCTCCAGCGCCTACGAAGGGAGCCGGAGGTCGGCTCGCCAAAGACGAGCCCCACCATCAGGCCCTTACCGCGGACCTCGTGGAGGTACTCGTGGCGCTCGACCAGCGGCGCAAGCGCCTTGGTGAGGGCCTCACCCATGCGCCGGGACCGGTCGACGATGTCCTCGTCCTCGAAAACCTGGAGCGTCGCCAAACCCGCGACCATAGCCAGCTGGTTGGTGCTGAAGGTCGAAGAGTGCACCACAGCCCTGTCCATCGAACTGTAGACAGCATCAGAGACCTTGGCCGAGCACATCATCGCCCCGACGGGCACGTAGCCGCCCGACAGGGCCTTGGAGACGGTCACGATGTCCGGCTGAAGGCCCCAGTGCTCGTAGCAGAACATCGATCCGGTGCGGCCGAAACCAGTCTGGACCTCGTCGGTCACGAACAGCGTCTTGTACTTACGGCAAAGCTCCTGTGCCCGCGCCCAGTACTCCCCAGGCGCCATGTAGACGCCCTTTCCCTGGATGGGTTCGGCCACGAACGCAGCCACGTCGCCGGCGCGAAGCTCGGCCTCGAGCGCGTCGGCATCGCCGAAGGGGACCCGGCTACAACCCGGCAGGAGCGAGCCGAAGCCCCGGCGGAACTCCTCGCCGCCGTTCAGGGAGAGCGCCCCGGTCGTGAGGCCGTGAAAGGCGTGGTCGCAGTAGATGACGCGCTCGCGCTTCGTGGCGCAGCGCGCGAACTTGATCGCGCTCTCGACGGCCTCCGCGCCGGAGTTGGTGAAAAAAACACGCTCTATCCCGGGGTGCGTACGCTCGATGAGGGCTTGGGCCAAAACCCCGGGCAGGAGGGCGCAGTCCATCTGCACCAGGTTGGGCAGCTCGGCATCGAGCGCCTCGTGGAGCGCCCGCGTGACCACCGGGTGAGCTCGTCCAAGCGCGAACACGCCAAAGCCGGCAAGGAAGTCGAGGTACTGGCGGTCCTTGTCGTCGTAGAGATAACACCCCTCGCCGCGGACGTAGAACCTGTCGAACTTGAGGGTCTCCAGCACCTTCGGTAGCTGGGGAGAGATGTAGCGCGAGTGCAGCCGGAAGTTTTGACCCTTATGGGCCTCTAGTACCTTCGCTAGCTCGAACGACATGTAGGCGACAAGGCTAGCCGCTGCCAGGCTAGTTTGGGCTCGTGATCGCTGGCGCAGTGGACGTGGAGTGGACAGAGCTCCGCCGCCCAGCCCCCCCGTGGCAACTTGACCTCGCCCCGCTCCGAGAAGAGCTTGCCCATTTCTCCCGAGAGAAGCTGCCAAAGGGGGCGCGCGTCGGCGTTGCCGTGGGCAGCCGAGGGATCTCGAGGCTCCCAGAGGTCGTGGAGACCGTTGTCCGCGCGCTCTCGGCGGGAGGTGCCAACCCGGTGCTCGTCCCGGCTATGGGTTCCCACGGCGGCGCAACGGCGCCGGGCCAAGTCGAGGTGCTCCGCGAGCTCGGGGTGCACCCGAGCGACCTCGGCGTGCCGGTGGACCCCTCAATGGAGGTGACAGAGGTCGGGCGCTTGAGCAGCGGGCAAACGGTTTACCTGGCCAAAGCCGCCCTCGCGTGCGATGCGGTCGTACCTATCAGCCGGGTCAAGCCCCATACCGACTTCAGGGCGCCGGTGGAGAGCGGCATCACCAAGATGCTCACGATCGGCCTCGGCAAGGAGCTTGGTGCCTCGAGCCTTCACAGCGCCGGCTTCGGCGCCTTCGCGAGCGTGCTCCCTGAGGCACTCCGGAGCGTCCTCGGCGCGCTAAGGGTGCCCTTCGCCCTCGCCCTCGTCGAGGACTCTTGGCACCGCTTGGCCCTAGCAGAAGTCGTGCCCGGGGAGCGCTTGCTCGAGCGCGATGAAGAGCTCCTCAAAAAGGCGTGGGAGCGGTTCGGATCGCTGCCCTTCGCCGAGCTCGACGTGCTCGTCCTCAGAGAGCTCGGCAAGACCGTGTCCGGGGCGGGCATGGACCCCAACGTGACGGGTCGTTTCCCCTACGAAGACCTGCCGGCGCCGACGCGAACGGGCCGCCTCGCGGTCCTCGACCTCCGCGACGACTCCGGAGGCAACGCCATCGGGGTCGGGGCCGCCGACATCGTGACCGAGCGGCTAAGGGGCAAGATCGACTGGGGAGCCACCTACGCCAACGCTATGGCCTCCAAGTCGCTGTCTGCGGCGCGACTGCCCATCGTGGCGAAGAGCGACGCCGAGGCCATATCGCTCGCTCTCGCCTCTGTGGTAGGCAACGGCACGCGTATCGCCGCCGCCGCCAACACGCTGGAAGTCACACACCTAGCTGTGACCGCGCCTCTCGTCGAGACGGCAAAGGCCGCCGGCTATGAAGTGGTAAGCGGCCCGGCACGAGCCGTCTTCACTAAGGGGGGAGAGCTCGTACGCATAGGCGGGCTCCCCTTTTTCGGACAGGAGGCCAATTGATGGAAGTTCGGGGCTACCCGGTACATTTCGGGGTCCAGCTGCAGGCTCAGGGCACGACCTGGCAGGCCTACGCGGAGGCAGTGCAGGCGGTGGAGGCGCTCGGGTTCAGCTCGGTCTGGACCTTCGACCACATGCTGCCATTTTCAGGGCCAGACAACCGTGCTTGCTTCGAGACGCTCACCACCCTCTCCGCCATGGCGATGCTCACCTCGCGTGCGCGCATAGGCGTCCTCGTAAACGGCGTCTTGTACAGAGACCCCGCGACGCTCGCCAAGGCCGCTGCGCAGGTCGACAACATGACGGGGGGAAGGCTCGACTTCTCACTCGGTGCGGCCTGGGCCGAGCGGGAGTTCAAGGCCTACGGCCTGGCCTTTCCTCCCTTGCCGGAACGCTACACGCGCCTCGACGAGGCGCTTTCGGTCGTGAAGTTGTTATGGGCCGAGGAACGAGCGAACTTCAAGGGCCGTTACTACCAACTCGACGACGCGCCCTGCGAGCCCAAGCCAGTCCAAAAACCCCACCCTCCGATCATGATCGGGGGATCCGGCCGGGGCTCGCTGAGGATGGCTGCGGTCCATGGTGACCGTCTAAACGTCATCGGCTCGCCGCAGGACTGTGCCACGAGGGCCGCTGAGCTAAAACAGCAGTGCGCGAAAGCCGGCCGCGACCCCATGGAGGTCGAGCTGTCCGTCCACCCGACCCTCGCCTTGGCACACACCGCCGAAGAGGCAGAGGACCTCGCCGCCCTCATCGAGTCCCGCCTAAATGGCGGTCTCCCCCCTGAGGTCCCAGCCTCGCCGGCCGAGCCGGAGACGGGCCTCTCACCGCAGCCGCGTTCGGTCAAACGGGCAAACTGGCTTGTCGGCACCCCATCGGACGTGGCGGAGGGCATCAAGCGCTACTTCGACGCCGGCATCTCCCACTTCGTCTTCGGTTTCGGGCACCCTTTCGACCTAGCACCTCTCAGGCTGTTCCAAGAGGAGGTCGTCCCTGCTCTCGGCTGAGGACCGGACGCGACGGCCCACCATCGAGGATGTAGCGAGACTGGCAGGTGTGTCGCGAGGCACTGTCTCGCGGGCCTTGAACGGCGGTCTCCACGTGCGGCCCGAAGTGATGGCCAGGGTCACCGAGGCAGTTGCGGCGCTGCGGTATTCGGTGAACCAGGCCGCCCGCAACCTCGCTTCCCTTCGTACTGGATCCGTTGCCTTTGTGATCTCAGAACGCCAGGAGCACCTCTTCACTGACCCCAACTTCGGCACCCACATAAGGGCCCTTTCAAAAGAGCTACGGGCACGGGGCCAGCACCTCATCGTGACAACGGCAGAGGACTACGAGGCCGAGGCCTTCCTCGGGAGCTACCTGGCTTCCCGCCACGCCGACGCGGCGATATTCGCTCAGCCTCACGAGGGTGAAGCCCTCCTTTCCAGCCTGTCTGGGAGCGGCTTCCCCATGGTCGTGCTCGGCCGCCCGCTCGGCTTCGAGGACAAAGTCTCCTGGGTCGGGATAGATGATGAAAGGGCGGCGTTCGACGCCACTAATTTCCTCTACAGACAGGGTCGGACGGCAATTGCCACAGTCACCGGGCCACTCGACACCGGCAGCGGGCGAGAGCGGCTCGCGGGGTACCAGAGGGCAGTCGCTCAGGCCCCCGGGGGCAGGCGGCCTCTCGTCGCGCAAGGGGACTGGTCACCGCGCTCTGGCCGCCAGGCGGCCAGACGGCTCCTGTCGCGCCACCCCGACTTCGACGGCATGTTCGTGGCTTCAGACCTGATGGCCGTGGGGGCACTCGGCGCGCTCGCCGAGGCCGGCCGTCGCGTTCCCGACGACGTGGCCGTGGTCGGCTTCGACGATTCGGCGGCCGCCGTCATGGCCGAGCCCCCGCTCACAACGGTGCGCCAGCCCTTCGAGAGGGTGGCGACGGAAGCGGTAAGGATCGTCAACGAACTGATCACCAAAGGCGGGCCCGAGCCGATGCACGTCCTCCTGCACCACAAGCTCGTAAGGCGCCGTTCGGCATGAAGCGGCTGTAAACTGGAGGCAAATGGTGAACCCGGTCTCGAGTACCCCGGTCGTTGGAGCGCCGGTCGCGGGAGCGCCGGTCGGGGGAGCGCCAGTCGGGGGAGACCGGGCGAAGACGTCCTCCGTACAGGTTTTCGGGACTGTGTTCTTCGACTTGGTCTTCTCGGATCTCCCCTTGCCCCCGAGGCCCGGCACGGAAGTGCGCACCGGCCGCCTTGGGCTCTCCCCGGGCGGCAGCGCCAATATTGCCGTCGCCTTGGCCCGCCTGGGGCTCGACGCCCGCTTGTCGGCGCCCTTTGCTGCTGATGCCTTCGGGCGCTTCCTGTGGAGCTCGCTTCAACACGAAGGTGTCGACCTGTCGTCCTCACCAAAATCCTCGACGTGGACGACACCGGTCACCGTCTCGCTCGCCTACCGCAGAGAGCGGAGCCTCGTCACATACGAGGAGGTCGCCCCAGAGAGCCCCGCACAGCTCCTCGCCCAGTCCCTCGACGGAGACGGGGCGTCTCAGTTGGTAGCCGACGCCTGCTACCTTCCTCTCGCCGGCACCGAGCGCGCCTGGCTCGAAAAGGCGCGTGACCGCTTCAGGGTTTTCTTTGCCGATGTCGGCTGGGACGAAGCCGAGCGCTGGGACACCGACCTGGTCGAGGAGCTCTCTTTGGTGGACGTGTTCTTGCCAAACGCCGCCGAAGCAATGGCCTACAGCAGGACCGGCACGCCCCTCGAAGCGGCGAAAGCCCTCGCCCGGCACGTCCCCTTGGCCGTCGTCAAGTGCGGCGGTGACGGAGCGGTGGCTGCCGGCCGGGGCCTTCCGGAACCAGTCGTCGTCGCAGCGCTGCCCGTGGACGCTGTCGACACCACCGGCGCGGGCGACGTATTCGACGCGGCGTTCATTTACGGGACCCTCGCGGGCTGGCCGGTCCACCAGCGGCTGCGCTTCGCCAACCTCTGCGCCGGGGAGTCCGTCCGCTACCCGGGCGGCTCCCTCTCCGCCCCCTGCTGGCGCGACCTGAGCGCCTGGTGGCGCCACCAGGAAGACCCGGGGACCAAGGAGGCCTTCGCTTTCTTGCCTGAGCTCCTAGAGACGTGCGTCGCGAGCCGGATGTGCCAGCGCCCGTGCGCCTCCCTCCCCTGGCACGCAGGCTGAGGCCCACCCGTTGCCGTGGCCGGCCGGCGCTGGCGGGCTCCTTGGTCCCCAGCTCTTCTTACTGGATCGCCCCGAGTGTTATCCCCTCAACGATCCGGCGCTGGGTGGCGACGGCTACGAGGAGGATTGGGACGATGGCAATGAGCGCCGCGGACATGATGAGGTTGTAGCTGACACTAAACTGGGTCTGGAAGACCGAGAGCCCCTGTGAGATGACCTCCATATTGGTCGTGTTTACTACGATCAGCGGGAACAGGAAGTTGTTCCAGTTGTAGAGGAACGAGATCATGGCAAAAGCGGCCAGGATGGGAGTGGACAAGGGCGCGTATACCCGCAAGAAAATCCGCAGCTCCGATGCGCCGTCGATCCGGGCTGCCTCGCCGAGCTCGTAAGGCAAGCCCAAGAAGAACTGGCGGAAGAGGAAAGCGCCAAGCGCCGAAGCGATATTGGGGACGATGAGGCCCTGGTAGGTGTTCAGCCAGTGGAAATCGGCCAGAATCTGGACCACGGGCACTATCACGGTGCTGAAGGGCACCATGAGGCCGCAGAGCAGAAGGTAAAACAGAACCCGCTTCCCCGGGAACTCGAACATCGCGAATGCATACCCGGCCAGAAGCGAACTGGCGATCTGGCCGGCGGTCGAGCCACAGCTGAATATCACACTGTTTAGGAACCATCGGCCGAAAGGGGCCGAGTTCCAGGCTCGCACTATGTTGCCCCACTCGAAGTGGCTTGGCCAGAGCGAGGCCCGCAGGTCGAGGATCTGGCTATTTGGCTTCACGGCCGTGCCGAGCATCCAGATGAGGGGGAACACGACCACGAGCACCGCGATAACGACAAGGGCGTACACAAGCGCCCGCGACAGCCAGAGCCTCGAGCTAGTACCCACGGCGCGCCCCCCTTCCGATGAGGCCGACCTGGGTGACCGTTACCGCCAGGGAGATGAGGAAGAGGAGCACGCCCATAGCGTCCGCCTGGCCGGTGTTGAACTGCACGAAACCCTGGTTGTACACGTAAAATAGCGCGGTCGTCGTCGCGCCGGACGGCCCACCCCCGGTCAGGACGTATATCTGCGTGAAGGTCTGCAGCCCCGTGAGGGTGGTGATCACCCAGATGAGCACGGTGTGGCGCCGCAGGAGCGGCCAGCGCACATTGACAAAGCGCCGCCAGGGGCCGGCGCCGTCCACGCTGGCAGCCTCGAGCACCTCTATCGGGAGCGTCTTCAGCGCGGCCAGGTACAAGATCACGTTCTCACCGAAAAACTGCCAGATCCCGAAGCTGAGCACCATGACCAAGGCGAGCGACGGTGAGGACGTGAAGTCCGCTTGGGGAAGGCCAACGCCTGCCAAGATGCGGTTGATGAAACCAAACTGGGGGGCGAAAATGTTGGCCCAGATGAGCGCGGTGGCCACGGTCGGCACCACGAGCGGGATGACGAAAGGAGCTCGCAGGAAAGCTAGCCCTGGAAGTTTTATGTTGAGCAAGAGGGCGATCCCGAGACCGAGCGCCATGCTTGCCACGACGAAGGCGACGGTATAGATCGCCGTGACTTCGAGGGCTTTGCCGCCCCCCTGCGAGATGGCGTTCACATAGTTCTGAAAGCCTACGAAGTGGAGCGAGGTCGCAAAGATCCCAGCACTTCCAAAGAGGCTCCTATAGGCGAGGATGCCCAGGGGCACGAGGGAGAAGAGGGCGGTGAGCCCGACGGCCGGTGCGATGAAGAGGTAGGGCAACGCTAATGGCCGCTGCACGCCCGAGCGGCTTGTGGGCCGGTTGACGGTCCTAGGCCTTACGAGCCTGCCCGGGTTGGGGCCTCCCCGGCGGGCGCGACGAGAGGCCGGCATGGTGCCGGCCTCCCCCGCGTTGGCTGCCCGCGCCACTTAGCTGTAGCTCTTTGGCCTCAGCTCCCTTCAGCCGATCTTGGCCAGGGCCACGTCTGCCTGCTTGGCGGCGACAGAGAGCGCCTTGGCCGGAGTGACCTGCCCATGGACTGCCGCATTGATCCCTGTCCAGAGATCCTGCGATACGGCGTTATAAGCCGGGCTTATGGGCCGGACTTGCCCGTACTTCTCCAGGCCTGAGAAGACGCTAAACCACGGCACGGACTCGTTTTTCTTCATGAGAGGCTGGCCGAGTTGGGCTGGGCTGGACGGCAAGCCCCCGTTCATCGAAGCCAAGTAGGCCCCCTCCTTCGGGCTGGCCAGGAACTTGATGAACGCCAGACCGGCCTTGTCCTCAGCCGGCGTCGTCTTGAACAAGGAAATGACACCGATGCCGATGTTGGTGGACACGCCCTTCGTGCCCGCGGGGAAAGGAGCCACCCCATAGGAGATCGTCTTGGGGACCTCCCCTTCGAGCCAGGGCCCGTCGGTGATCATCGCGACGGCATTGGAGCTGAAGGCCGTCGGCCCGTCAAAGTTGCCGTCGGCGGCGTAACTGGCCGCCGGTGCCGCCTTGAACTTGCGGACGAGGTTCACCCAGGTGCTGAGGGCCTTGATGCCAGCGGTGCTGTCGAAGGCAGCCTTGGTCTGGTTGGCGTTCAACAACTGGCCACCGTCGCCCCACAGGACGGGCTCCCAGTCATAAGAGATCCACTCAGCGTCACCGGTCGGCACGTAAAACCCCCAGCGCTTGGCCGCCGGGTCCGTGAGCTTGACTGCGTCTTGCACGAGCTGAGACCAGGTCTTCGGGGGGGCCGCGATGCCTGCAGCCTTGAAGTCGGCCTTGTTGTAGAAGAGCGCGATGTCACCGACGCCCGCAAGCGCCATGCCGAGCTGCTGGCCTCGATAGAAAAGCGATGCCCTTATGCCGGGGTAGAGGCTGTTGGTCGCGGCGGTGAGCTTGCCTGTCAAGGGCACCAACTTGCCGCTCTGCTCATAGAGGGGTAAGTCCGAGGGGTTCTGGTCGGTGAGCACAGTCGGGTAGGTGCCCGTCTTCAGCGCCGAGATGACCTTGGGAAGGTACTCGTCCGAAGTTGAAATGTACTGGCCGACGGCCTTGTACCCCGGGTATGCCTTGTCGAAGGCGTTGTCGATGACCTGGATCTCGGCTGTCTTGAAGCCGC
>JAJZYO010000051.1 GCA_021798075.1 Actinomycetes bacterium | reverse complement strand
CCGTACGATCTCGTTCGCTTCGACTGCTCGTTCCAGGTTCAGTACATCCTCAACCAGGCATCCTCCATTCCGATTTCACTACCGCACTCACTTCCGGTTGTGCTTCCAGCGTAGGGCGTCGCCGGCGTGCTGAAGGTGCCGAATTGGGCTGTATGGCTGCTGCTCGCGCTTGGAGGTTGGTACCTACTCGGTAACGAGCGGCGGGAGCGGGTCCTCAAAGGCCTGATGCCCCTCGGCCGCTTCCTTCAGGCCCAGATGGAGCAAGCGAGCGCGGCGTTGACCGTCCTTGGCGACTCGATTCCCCGAGTCGAGCCGGGCGACCGTCTCGAGTGCCGGGTGGCCAAGGTCCTGGCCCATGAGGCTCATGGCACTGCGCTCACGGCTACGTAAGGGTGTTCGGGGTATTCGGCGGCACGACGAGGGCCGGGGTCCGAGCGGCTGCCAACGCCCGCCGAACGATGCACCGAAGATCACGGCGAAATTTCTGAGACAGTGATGCATAAGTGCACTATGCATCAGTTATTGCTGTGACCTCCCCACGGCGGAGGTCCGCCCCCGACGTCGGAAAGGACATGGCACGTGCCGTTGTCCCACGTGAGGGGGTCAAGTGGGCCGGCGGCCGTTGCGCCCGGCTTGGCGCCCACGGCTACATGCCTAGCGGCGTCGCGCTCCTTTTGACTGATCCGCTCCATAAGCGGCACGGACTTCTCCGCGAATGCGGCCGCGGTCCCCGACGGCATAACCCTGAGCTCGGGCCCATTCACGGATCTGGGCCTGGGACTCCCCTCGCACTGCGCCGCTGAGACGACCGGCTCCCGATGCCAGGCCCGAAATGTTGGAGCGTCGTCTCCCACGGAGGCCCCCGGGGACCCGCTCCCCCAGCGCTTGGCGGAGCGCATGCCCGACATCACCAGCGGCAAGCCCTCCCCATCCGGCAGTGGCTCCGGCCCGCCCGGTGCCGGCGGCCGTGAGACCGAGGGCGGCACCAGCCCGGGCGCACCAACCCAGTTACCGGTTGAACTGGGGCGCAGCCGTGGGACCGGCCCTAGGCTGGGTGCCATGGCCTCCAAACAAGTGCTGTTGCTGGCAGCGGACCTCTTCGAAGACATGGAGCTCCTCTACCCGCTCTACCGGCTGAAAGAGGAGGGCATCGGCGTCACCGTGGCCGGGCTCGACCGCTCACCGGTAAGCGGGAAGAAGGGCCACGGGCCGGTCGAGGTCGACGCCTCCGTCGATCAGGTAGCCGAGGACGACTTTGACGCGCTGGTCGTCCCCGGCGGGTACGCGCCGGACCGCCTTCGCCGGTCCAAAGCGGTGTTGGAGCTGGTGCGAGCCTTCGACCGCGCGGGCAAGCCGATCGCCTTCATCTGCCATGCCGGCTGGGTCCCGATCTCCGCCGGCATCCTGAAAGGCCGCCGAGCGACCAGTGTCGCCGCGATCCGCGATGACATGGTCAACGCCGGCGTCGACTGGGCCGACGAGGAAACGGTGGTGGACGGCAACCTCATCTCGGCTCGCACGCCGGCTGACCTCGGGCCCTGGATGAAGGCGCTCTTGGCTGCTCTCGAGGCGGAGCGAGCGTAAGTGACCGTGAAGGGCCGCTCTCGCTGGTTGGTGTGGCGGCTCTTGCTCGCCGTGTTCTCAGTGGCCGTCTTCACGGGGGTCGCATGGGACAGTAACGGGGGCAACGGCAAGTACCTCGCGATCGATCTCGCCGTTGGCGTCGGCACCACGGCCGTCATATATGGGTCCTGGTGGTTGGTCAAGCGCTCAGTCCAAGCCAGCAAGAGAGCCTTTCGCCGGGGTTACCAGGAGGCGCTCGCGCTCGAAAGCCATCATGCCCGCCGGCTGGGCCGCTGGCTGGGCGAAGCTCAGAGTCGCGCAAGCCGCCCGGAGCGCCGCGATGCGATGATCCGCGACGCGGCCGGGCGCGCTGGCCGCATCGTCGGGTCGGCCAGGCGGGCGTTCCGAGAGGGCTACGGCCAAACGGGGCACCAGGACCGCTGACGGGCTACAGGCCTGGCTGGTTCAGCCGGGCTTCGTCACATCCGCCACTTGCGCACCCAGCAAGTCGAGTAGCTGTGCTGCGTCGACATGAAAGTTGGCCCCCCGTGCTCCGGCGCCGATCGCCACGGTGCCCGCCGCGGCGACAGCCTCGTCGGCGACGACAGGCCAGGCTCTGGCCGAGCCCAGCGGGGTGATAGCTCCGCGGTCGTAACCGGTGGCCTTCTTCGCCTCCTCCTTGTCAGGAAGCGACAGGCGGCGTACGCCGAGCACCGCTCGCAGCTTCGGCCAGTCGATCTGGCGGCCGCCGGGCACGAGCACGAACACGTAATCGTCCTCCCCGCGGCGCACCACGATCGTCCGGAGAAGCTGACCGAGGTCGATCCCCTGCAAAACGGCGCTCTCCTCCGGGCCCGACGGGACCTCGGTCCTGACTATGTGGTACTCCAGCCCCGATCCTTCGACGCTGCGTACGGCAGGAGTATCGAGACCCACCCGCACCACCTTAGGGGTCGCGGTGGGCCAGTCTTCAGGCTCGCCCTCTCGTAGCCCTCGCTCCGGGCGAAACTGAGCCAAAAGTCCCAAGGCGACTGGCTCATTTGCCTAGGCCGAGCCGAAAGCGCTCCCCACCAACTTCTCTTCCCGGGCACCGCGTCTGGCTAGAGCGCGGGTGGTGGCCCCTTCCGCCAGCGGGCGCCACGTGACGGGTGCCATAGCAAAGAGCCAAGGGCCACCTCACGCCAACTGAGCCACCGCTCCGCCTCCTCGGCGACCCCAGTCACGTCGCATACCATGACGTCGGTGGCATCTGGCACACGAGCGTCTACCTCCACCTTGAGCACGTGGCCCTTGCAGGGTACCAGCGCCGAATAGCGCGTATTGTCCGCGACACTGCTCGCGGGCTCAGCGAGGACGCTCATCGGACCGTGCTCGGGGCAGTGGAATTGCACTATAGGCATGTCGGCTTGCCGAAACATCGCCACGTACTTTCCTTCTTTCGCATAAGAGCGTGCACGTCACCGCGCCTGGCTACTTTCGCCGAGCATAGCCCGTCCTCCGCACACATATCAAGAGGTTAGCTGCGGAAAACCTTTGCATACAGATCGAACTGAGCTACCAATTGGAAACGAATTCTCATTATTTGGGGCGGGCAGCGTGTGCGAAGGCGCACCGGGCGCTCCCGGCCACGGGCTTCGGGCACCAGGCTCGCCCAGCTTTTGTTGCGAAGCCCGCCCTTCCTTCAACCCGCCTCCCGCCGAAAGGGGTGTTTGTGATGCTCTTCGAACCCGGTTACTCCCGCGCCAGGCCGTGGGTCTCGGCAACGGGCCCATCGGCTGGGACCCGGTAAATGGCCCGGCGCCAACCACGGTCCGAGGCGAAGTAGACGAACCGGCAGCCGTGATCGAGGACCGGGTGCAGATGCTCGTCCTGGCTGGCCCACGGGGAGCCATGCTCGGCGAGCGGCCGCCATGTGACCTGACTGGCCTCTCAGTCGGGCTGGCCAGCGCCCACTTCATTCGCACCACTACTGGCCCCCACGAGACCAGGATGGCGGGCCCGGCGCTGAATAGCGGGCGGGTCGTTTCGCGGCCTCCTCCTGGATTTGTGCCAATGGCCCCTAGTGGCCCACTTGGGCACCGGGGTCGAATGGGGCACGTGAACGATCTCCGGACAACGGCGGCCGCACTGCATAGAAGGGCCCGCGGCTTGCGACCGTGAGCGAGGTACTAGAACTCGATGACCTGAGCCGTCGGTTCGGCACCGTTACAGCCCTCGACGGCCTGAGCTTCAATGTCCCTGCGGGTCAGGTGGTGGGGTTCCTCGGCCCGAACGGGGCCGGCAAGACGACAACGATGCGGGCCATCTTCGGCCTGACCGACCTCGACGCCGGCTCGGTGCGGTGGAAAGGGGCCCCGGTCGGGTACGACCAACGACGTCGCTTCGGGTACATGCCTGAAGAACGGGGCCTTTACCCGAACATGCTCGTCGCCGAGCAGGTCGAGTACATCGGTCGATTGCACGGAATGGACGCGTCAACTGCCGCCACCGCCACACTCCGGTGGCTCGAGCGCTTGGCCGTGGCGGACCGGGCAACCAGCAAAGTGGAAGCGCTCTCGCACGGCAACCGGCAGCGAGTGCAGTTGGCGGCTGCACTCGTGCACGACCCTGAGGTGCTGGTGCTCGACGAGCCGCTGGCCGGCTTGGACCCTGCCGGCATCGACGCCATCGGCGAGGTCCTCGTTAAGCGCGCCCACTCAGGGCGCTGCGTGCTCTTGTCGAGCCACCAGCTCGACCTGGTCGAAGACCTGTGTGAGTCAGTAGCCATCATCGACCACGGTCGGCTCGTGGCGAGCGGGACCGTCGATGAGCTGGCCACCAGTGGGGCGCGGCGGCTCGCAGTCCGGGTGGAGGGAGATCGCCAGGGGCTGTGGGCTCGTGCCATCCCCGGTGTCACCGTGTCGGAAGTAAACGGCGGTGACGTCCGGCTCGTCCTCGACGACACTACCAACAGCGACGTGGTGCTGGACGCGGCGCGTTCCGCTGGTCACGTGACCAAGTTTGTCTTTGAACGTCGCCGCCTTTCCGAAGTTTTCCGGGAGGCAGTGGGCAGGTGAAGCCCCTCCCGATCATCATCCTCGCCGTCCTGGTAATCGTGGCCCTCATCCGCCTCAGTTTCCGCCGCCGAGGCGAGCACCCATTGCCGCGATTGGGTGTTTTCCTGACGCGACTGCCAGGCCGCCAGCTGCTCGGGGACACCGGCCTCGTGGCCGGGCGCGAGATCCGTGAGCGCCTGCGGGGGCGGGTATTTCGAGTGGTGACGGTCATCCTCTTCACCGTGGTGGCGGCTGCCGTGGTCATCCCCGAGCTCAGTTCGGGGACGACCAAGAGCCAGAGGATAGGCGTGGTGGCGAGCTCAACGTCCCTCGAGGCCGAGTTGCAAGGCCTGGCCAAGAGCGTGGGTTTGCCTGTGGAGCTCGTGAGCGAGCCGGACCTGTCGCGGGCGCGCGCCGCTCTCAGCGTTGGCCAGCTCGAAATGGTCGTCGACGGTAGAGACAAGATCTTGGTGAAGGACCCCGTCTCAGCCTCCGACACATCTGTCGGAGCCCGGTACGTTCGGGCCGTATCCGAGACCCTCGGTGCTCAACGCGCTTTTGCCCAGGCAGGCTTGACCCCGGAACAGGCCGCCGCCGTCGCCGGAGCCAAACCCTTGCCGGTCGACAGCATCCACCCCGGGAAGAAGGCCCGCACGACCGCGGAGGCCACGGCGCTGATCGGCGTGATCCTCGTCTTCATCGTGCTCACCCAGTACCTCACGTGGACACTTATGGGGGTTATGGAGGAGAAGGCGAGCCGGGTCGTAGAAGTCCTGCTCGCCACGGTACGGCCAATCCAGTTGCTCGCCGGCAAGGTCATCGGGATAGGCGCAGTCGCCCTCGCGCAGGCCGTCGCCCTTGTCGCCTTCGCGCTGGTGCTGGCCCAGGCGGTGGGGTCAAGTTTGGTGCAGGGTGCCTCACCACTGGTGGTAGTGGCCACACTCGCTTGGCTGTTGCTCGGATATGCCTTCTACAGCTGGATGTACGCGGCCGCCGGCTCGCTGGCCGAGCGTCAGGACCAAGTACAAAGCCTGGCCCTGCCACTGAGCGCGCCCCTCATCTTCGGGTACATCGTCTCCCTCACTGGCGTCAGTTCAGGCAACGCCTCGCTGCTGGTAAAGGTGCTCGCATACTTGCCCCCGACGGCCCCGTTCGCCATGCCCACCTTGATCGGGTTCGGGGAGGTGACGTGGTGGCAGTTCCTGCTGTCAGTGGTAGCGACGCTGGCTTGCACTCTCGCCGTGGCACTCCTGGCGGCCCGGGTATACGGGGCGGCGGTGCTGCAAACCGGTAAACGGGTGCGTCTGCGCGACCTCGTCCCGGCGCTCACGGAATAAGCGGCCCTGGCCTGCTATTCGGCGCGCACCGAAGCGCCATTTTCTGCGCCCACCCGCGCCCGATCTCCCATTTACGCCTGGCTTGGCGCCGCTCCGGAGCGACCTGGCGCAACCGCCATAACCAGGCCTCCTTTCGTACATAGAGCCATGCGGGAGCACCAGGCCCGCCGTTCAAGTACTTGTAACCGCAGCCGACGGCCATGTCTGCTCCCGAACGGTCCAGCTGCAAGGGGAGCACGCCTGCTCCATGGCTCAGGTCGAAAAGCGCCAGCGCCCCGGAGCGGTGGGCCAACTCACTGACTGCGGGCGAGCCGTGCCAGCACCCTGCCCGCCACCACCTCGACCGGGTAGGCCTGGAGAGGGCGGGTCGCGGGGCGGCGGACTGCCTCGCCGGTGCGGACGTCAAAGCGCCCGTTGTGCTTCGGGCATTCGATCACGCAGCCGTCGAGGTGCCCCTCGCTCAGTTCGGCCTGCGCATGGGTGCACAGCCCGTCGGTGAGGGCGAACTTGTCCTCTTCTAGCCGGTACAGGGCGTAGACGTGCCCGTCCACGTCGACACGCCCCACCTCGCCAATCCCGACGACCTCGACCGAGCCGAGGTCGACCACTTCATCAGCGCCCTCGCCTGGTGTGGGAGCTAGTTGGTCGCCCTCAGTGCGCCCGATCGTCCCCGCGGGTCTCGCTGCTGGGTCAACTCCCGACGAGGGCTGGAAAGGGCCGCCAGGTAGTTCTGGGAGGGGTAGTTCCCAGGTCGGGTCCCGCCGCTGTTGGCGCAAGGCGTGGATGATCTCGCGATAGGCGGCCATGACCGAAGCTTTGGGCGGAGGCAAGTACGCCTTTATCTCCTGGTGCAACTGAGGCAGGTTGTAGTACGGGACCGACGGGAACAGGTGGTGCTCCAGGTGGTAGTTCATGTTGAGGTACAGGAAGCGGAACACGGGGTTCATGTAGACCGTGCGGGTGTTGAGGCGGTGGTCGAGCACATCCTCACGCAAGCCGGCGTGCTGGGTTATGCCGAAGAACACGAGCAGCCAGGCGCCGTAAAACGACGGGAGGCCCACGAAAAGTAACGGGACCATGGTCCCGGACATGGCCGCTCCGGCCACGGCAGCGCCAAGGACCGCCATGTGCACCCGCGCCTCGCGCACCAGACGAGGCAGGTCGTCCGGGGGCACCAGCTCCCGGGTTGTCCCGTCGATGCGCCCAGCAGCGTGCTGGATGGTCCTGAGCAGCAGCCTCGGCCCATTGACGAGGTTGAGGTAGTTGAGCACCAAGGGCACGACTTTGGTCGGGCGCGGGTAGCTGATCTCAGCGTCGCGGCCGACGATTATCGTGTCCGAGTGGTGGCGAAAATGAGACCATCGCCACAAAGTCGGCTCGCGAAGCAACATGAACGACGCCACGTGGTACACCGCGTCGTTGGCCCATTTGGCCTTGAAGGCCGTGCCGTGGCCGTTCTCGTGCCAACGGGCGTCCGCCGACCCGCCGTAAAGCGCGCCGAAAGCGGCGAAGGCGGCGATTGCCCATCGGGAGCGGCGCCGGAGGGACATCAAGGCCGCTGTCCCCGTACCCGCCACCAGAGCGGCCCACAGGGCGGTATCTCGCGCCGGCCGCCCGTTCTCACGCTCCATCAAAGCCCGTAGCCTCTCTGGGTCGATAGGCGGTTGGTACCACCGCGCGTCCGCAAGGCCTGCCGCCAGTGCGGCCGCCGCCTGGGGCCCTGTCAAGCTGTAATCGCGTGGCGTCGGCCCTGGCCGCCGGCCCGAGCCTCGTTTGCTTCCTCGTCTCAACAACATGCTCCCTCCCTTGCCCATTGTGCCACGTAGGCCTGTCCTGCACCGCTCCGACCAAGCCGACAGGCTGCTAATCCGCCCCGACCCATGCGGCAGCGCCGGCGGCGGCACAAAGAACATTGGGCATGAACAGGGACTTCATGCACCCATCACAGCCCCCTCATCAATGGATTACGAGCACGGGGAATGTACCGCCTTGTCTCCTTGACCGTTGGCACGGCGATGTGCCGCGAAACGTAGGTTACGTGACGAAAGGGGCAACATGACAAGAGATAACATGACATCCCAATTTAGCCGCATCAACCGGCTGGCCAAGGCCTCGCTGATCTCCGGGTTGACCACCGCTACCGCTGCCGGGTTGCTGGCAGCCCCAGCGCCCGCCTCTGCCTCCACGACGGCAAAGACCACGACCGTGCTTTCTGCGTCGTCAAACCCCGTAAGCCAGGGTGCCAACGTAACGCTCGAGGCTCATGTCATTCCTACGCCGAGCGGCGGCACCGTCAACTTCTACGTCAACGGCAAGCCGATAAACCAATGTCAGGACGTCTCAATTGACGCCTCCAATGGATCTGCCATGTGCACCACGGAGTTCGGAGAAGCGGGCCGACTAGGTTTGCAGGCCTTTTACAAGGGCGTCAACGGTTTCCGGTCGTCGTCCTCGAACGTCTATGAAATGGCTCGCGCCGACGGCTGACGGGGAGGGGTACTACCTGGTAGGTGCCGACGGAGGCTTTTTCACCTTCGGTAACGCGAAGTTCCACGGCTCCATACCGGGCCTCCACATCCACGTCCACAACATCGTCGGCATGGTGGCGACGCCTACGGGCCATGGCTACATGCTCGTGGGCGCGGACGGCGGCGTGTTCAACTTCGGGGACAGCCGCTTCTACGGTTCGCTCCCGGGCATACACAAGCACGTGCGTGACATCCGAGGCATACTCCCAACGAAGCGAGACGCGGGCTACATATTGGTTGGCGCTGATGGCGGTGCGTTTGTCTTCGGCACGGGCGTCGGTTTCCTCGGCTCCCTGCCCGGGGAGCACATCGTCGTCAACGACATCGTCGGCATCGCCCTGACCCCCAGTGACCGCGGCTATTACATGGCCGGTGCAAACGGGAAGGTCTACGGCTTCGGCGACGCCGCGGTCGGTGCGCAGCCGCTCGTGACCTCGGACCTCCCGGTTGCGGCCATAGCGAGCACATAGGGCGGCGACTGGCGCCTGGGCAACCCGGGCTCCCCCACCTCGGCCGGAGGAGCGTACCGCGCTCCTCCGGCTCTTTCGACTCGAGCCCTGGGCCGCAGCCCGTCACATGACCGAAACCCGAGGGCTCCTTCAGAGCGTCACCACAGACGTGTCGGACCAGTTCCCCTGCCCGGAAGGACCATTCCTCTTTCCCGCTCCCCCAACCCGGCTTCAGGATGCGACTGCGGCGTCCCGACGTAACTTGGCCGCTTCGGCCGGCACGTGGAGTTCGCAGACCAACGTGGATGGCCCCCTGGCCGCCACCAAGGCCGTGGCCCCGCATCATCCCCGGCTCCGAGTGGAAGAGTTCGGGTCAGCCAGCGCGACCAAGGCTCTGATCAGCCGGGAACGGGACCGACGCCGGCCGGTCATCCGAACAGGGCCATCCGGGCGGGCCGCTCCGTGCGCTGGAGGAGTGGCGTACCGACCACCGTGGCGGCAGCAACGGCGCCCAGGACGGCGAAGGCCAGACCCAGGTGGGCCTGGGAACCGCCCATGAGCAGGCTCACGGCAAGCGGGCCGAGCGCCTGGCCTCCGGTCGAGCCGACCCCCCAAACCAGGGCGTTCCCGGTCGTTGACGACGCCCTGGGCACGTAGTCGGCCACCAACGACATCAACAGGGGGAACCCGCTGAAGGTGAACAGCCCGAACACGGCGAGCGCCACGAGCGCGGCCGCCCCGTGGCCGGCCGTGGACAAGAACAAGAAAATGCCCAAAGCGGAGCCCAGGCTGTCGAGGGCGAGCACGAAACGTTTGTCGAAGCGGTCGGCCAGCAGGCCGAAGAGCGGCTGGCCAACGATGCCGCCGGCGTACATCACCGTCACGGTCCACCCGAGGCCGGTCGAGAGCCCGGCGTGCCGCTCGGTGGTGAGGTAGATGGGGATCCAAGACACGATGCCGATGAAGGCGAGGGACCGGAAGAACGAAA
>JAJZYO010000050.1 GCA_021798075.1 Actinomycetes bacterium | reverse complement strand
GTGCCGGGCTGAAAGGTGTGGGGATCGTGTACGTGGGCCAGCAGGTCATCGCTTCTGCGTTCACTGTGCCCAAGGCTCTCCGGTACATGAGCCGGCGCGGGCTCCGGCTCCTGCCCTGGCCAGAGGTGAAGGAGATCCTGCACTTTTCGGGGAGCATGCAGCTGATGGGTGTGATCGCCTTGGTCAACAACGAGGTCGGGAGCCTGCTCGTGGGAGGCGTGTTCCATCTCCGGGCGCTCGCTTTCTACAATGCCGGCTCCACGGTGTCGTCGGGCGTGCGCAACATGGCCTACAACTTGCTGGTCCCTTTCGGCACCCACTTGACCCACACCTTCGCGAGGGACGGGCACGAGGGGACGGCCGAGGCCTTCGAGCGGCTCCAGCGCGCTTGGGTGGTAGTCACGACAGGTATAAGTGCCGTCGGGATAGGTGCTTCCTACTTCGCCGTGGTGGAGTGGCTGGGGCCCGGGTTCCGCGTCGGGGGTATGGTGGCAGCCGTCGCCCTCGGGGGGGACTTGGTGAACCTCTGGACAGGGGTGTTGACCCAGTACCTTGCGGCCGTCGGGCGCCCGGACGTCGAAGCTCGCTACGCCACCCTGGCTATGGTGGTGAACGTCGCCGGTACGGCTTCGCTCCTGGAGTTGGGGCCGGTCGGCGTGGCCGGCGGCGGGGCAGTCGCCGCGATAGTGGCAAGCCTCTTCCTGCTTCGAGTGGCAAGGAGGCGCTACGACGCCCGAGTGGCAAGCTTCCTGAGGGATGTGCCCGTGCTGCCGGCATTCGTCGGCTTCGCGGTGACGCTGGTGCTCGAAGTCGTGGCCCGCCCCTACGCCCCGAGCGGCGCGCTCGGGCTGCTTTTCTCTGGCCTGCCCGCACTGTGTGGCATCGTGGCCTACTGGTTTGCCGTGCTCGGCCGGCGCTCGGGGGCGTTCGTGCGGGCGCTCGCCCACCCACCTTTGCAGTTGGCCAGGCTCGCGGATCTCGCCTTCTTCGCATGAGGGGACTCATGAGGGAACTGATGTAGCCGTGGAGGCGGTCGATGTCGTCGTGCTCGCCTATCGGCCCGAGTTGTCGCTCGAGCGCTGTGTCGGATCCGCCCTCGAGGCGGGCGCCGGCCGGGTAGTGGTGGCGGTCAACAACGTGACCGAAGCGGTGGCCCCGTCTCTCGACCCGCTCGTCGCCAAGTGGGGCGGCCAGCCGGTCGAGTTGTTGCCGCTCGGCCGCAACTGGGGTTACGCCGAGGGCCTCAACCGGGCGCTCGAGAAGGTGCTCAGGGCGCCTGGCGCGCCGCTCGTGCTCCTGCTGAATGACGACGCCTGGCTCGCGCCCGGAGCGCTCCACGAGATGGTCCAACTCATGACCAGGACCGGCCCGCGCGTGGCCGGCGTCGTACCGAAGGTGCTCTTGGGTGACTCTGACAGGATCGACTCTGTCGGCGCAAGCATCTTGGCCGACGGGTGGGTAGCCAACCGGGGCCATGGGGAGAGTGACGAGGGCCAGTACGACCGGGTCGAGGATGTTGGGGGCGCTTGTTTCGCTGCGGTGCTGCTGCGGCGGGAGGCTCTCTTGGACGTAGGGCCTTTGTGGTCGCCGCTTTTCATGTACGCCGAGGACGCGGACTGGTGCCTGCGGGCGCGCCTCGCCGGCTGGCGTTTCGTGACTTGCCCTACGGCCGTGGTCCGCCACCAGCACTCGCTGTCCACTGCCACTTTGCCGCCTGCTTGGAAAGTCGGCCAGATCCGGCGCAACTCGATGCTCGTAGTGGTACGCGGGTTCCCGCCCAGGCACGCGCTCGGGCTCTCGCTCGTGCACTTGTGGCAAGACATTCGCGGCTGGCCGACGCAGCCGGGGCCGGTGGTGCGGGTGGCCCCTTCTTTCCTCCGGCTCTTGCCGGCTGCCTTGGCAGGACGTCGGCGGATCCGGGGTTTGGTACGGAAATCGCCGGTGGACAGCCTGCTTTTCGACGGCCGGGAGGTCGCTCAGCGCAGGCGGCCGCCAGTCTCAGCGGTGGATTGACCGCCGAGAGTGCGAATTTGTGTTCAGACTGCGAGGGCTCTGTGGTCGTTGGAGGGGCGCGCGCGGTGGTGGCACGCTGAGTGGGTACACTCTCGATATAACGGTGGAGAAAAGTTGTTCTGGCGGGAGCCCTGCACCCTTCGTCGGCGAGAGGCTTGTGAGCGAGGCCGTTGGCGGCAGCGGTCCTGGTGGGTCGGCTGATCGGGCCGGAGGCCGATCACGCGTTTCCGGGCCAGGTTTGCCGCCGCCGCCGCACGTGTTGGGGCGGTTTGTCCATCGCGGCGTTATGGCGGTGCGGCCGCTGCGCTGGGCTGCGGTGAAGGCGAGCCAGAAGTTCGCCGAGGCGCAGGAGAACTCGCTCCTCCGCGCGCTCGCCACCCCGCTTTACGGCGCCCTTCGCGGGGAGGTGACCGAGAGGGAAGTGGTGGACATGTCCGGCGCGCTCGAAGATGCCGGTATCCGCTTCTGGCTCGCGGGAGGGTGGGGGGTCGACGCGCTCGTGGGCCACCAGACACGCCGGCACGACGACGTAGACATCGTGGTGGACGACTTCGCGAACCACGCCGGTGCCGCACGGGCGGTGTTCGAGTCGCTTGGTTTCGAGGTGAGACATGAGATGCACTTCGCACTCTGGATGCCGGACCGCTGGCAGATGGCCGACAACCAACTGCGGGTGGTCGACTTGTTGAGCATCGATTGGGAAAAGTTGGCCGCCGCGCTCGGGGTGGCGGAAGGGGTGGCAAGCGAAGCAGATGACAAGCCACGTAACGGTGACGACCTGAGCTGTAGAGCCTTCTCACAAGGCCGGGTGGGGGGCCAGGACGTCCCCTGCTTGTCGGTAGAGGCCCAGCTTCTCTACCATTCGGGGTTCGAGCCGAGCGGGGCGCAGCGCCACGACATTGCCCTTCTGCAACGGCTGCTTGGGTCGGGGGAACGGGCTGGGCCAGGGGCTTTAGAAGTCAACGGCGCCGCCTGACGAGCCCCCTCCGAGCGAGAAGGACTCCAAGGCTCGCCAGGGCTTTCGGCCCGAATGGCGGACCATGAGAAGCACCTCCGTGGCAACAGCGTGGACGGGAAGGCGCGAAGCCACCTTGAGTGCCGCCCGCCGTAGGGCTGCAGACGGGCCGGTCGTGCCCAAGGTGAGGTGCGGCACGACACGGTCCGTGCCGTACGCGCCCCCGTACGGCAGGTAACCAGGGAATTTTTCGACCACCTTCCAGGTCAGGTCTTCGAAGGGGCCAGAGGGCTCGGGTACCAGGTAAACCACGCGCTCACCGAACCACGCCACCTGGGTCAGGCTGAAACGGAAGGGCGCTACGCCAGCGAAGAGATCGCGTAGCGTGTGGATGACCTCGTCGCTGAGCGGCGGCAACACAAAGGGGTACAGGACAGTGACATGGGGGGGCATTCGCCCGCGAGCACTCGGGTCGAACCTCCATCTCACCCAGCGTGCCACGCTCTGCGCCGGCGGGACTGTCACTAGCAAGGCGCTTTGAACGGGGGCGCGGTCTTTCACGGTGGCCGGCGCCGTCCGCTCTGCTTGGCCGCGGTCGCTTCCTGGAAGGCCTCGAGGGTCATGGTAGCCACGGTCGGCCAGTCCGCCGAAGTTGCATAGGCCCGCGCCGACTCTCCTATCTGCCGGCGCTCTTCCGGGGCCAAGCGCACGAAGCCTTCGAGAGCCTTCGCCAAACCGTCGGCGGTGCCGTCGTAGCGAAGGACGGACCGCTCGGGGAAGTCGCGGAGCCCGGGAAGGTCCGGGATTACGACTGGTAAGGCGTAACACTGTGCGTTCAGCAGTGAGGAGCTGTTGGTGACGTCCCGGAACGGGAAGGCGGCTAGGTCGGCCCCGAGCAGGAAAGTGCCCAGCTCCTCGTCGCTCAAGCGCTCGAGGCGGAGGTCCGCTCGACCGAGGTCGTGAGCAAGGGTATGGAGCAGTTCGGCGTACCCGTGGTCTTTGCACGCCCCGGCTACCACCACTCGCACCGGGCTCGCGGGCGGCAGGAGGTGAGCGGCACGCAAGAGGGTGTCAGCCCCCTTGTAAGGCAGGAGCTTCCCAAAGTGTACGACGACGCATTCCTCAGGTCTCCAGCCGAGGGCGTGGCGAGCTTCGGCCCGTGCTGAGGGCGAAAGCTTGGGTTTGGCGTAAGCCCCGAAGGGCACCACCCGCACCGCACGGGCGCCCTGGCGCGAGAGTTCTTCTGCCGACACTGGGGAGAGCGCTATCACTAGGTCGGCGCGCGCCG
The DNA here is from genome assembly GCA_021798075.1 of Actinomycetes bacterium. The sequence goes on along the minus strand of JAJZYO010000050.1, from coordinate 5,879 downwards.
CCAAGTCTTTGTGCGCACGTCGGTCGTCGGCAAACACGGGCTCGTGGGGTGCGAGGTCGTGGGCAGTCCACACGACGGTGAAACCGAGCCAGGAAGCTGTCCTCAGGTAAAGGGCGAACCAATATTGCATGGCACGGCGAGCCCAGCGCCGGCTCCGGGCCCACGGTAGCGAGAACTGGAAAACCCAGTGCAGATGGAGCACCGTGTAACCGGCCAGACGGTACCGTGCCAGCATGACAGGTGCCAGCGCGACGTTGAGGCTCTGGCTTGTCGTCGGCCCTTCCTCGTAGCGGGCCCGCACACCCGCCTTGCGCAACTCGCCGTAGAGGAGCTCCTGGTACGGGTTGTCGTCGCGGGGTGCAGCCAGCACGGCAAGGCGCCCGGGCCCCCCATGGCCGCCCGGCCGGGCCCGGTGCCAAAGCGCCCGGGAGTAGGCCCAGATCGGCTTCGCGAGGAGGGCCGTCAGCGAAGGGCGCCGAGGTTTGAGCAAGATGTCGCTCCGCCGGTCAAGCCCGGCGGTAACCCAACGGGGTTTGGCGGCCCGCCAACCGTTGACAGCGAAGTCCCGCCGGCGAAGTGCCCAGTAGTGGACGTTGTCCAGGTCGGTAGTCCACATCGGAGAGAGGCACGACCACCCCCACGGCACGCAGATGTCCTCCATGGTCAGCGGTTTTCCGCCTGCTTTGAGCGAGGCGAGGTCCGCGCCGGAGAGGGGTTTGCAAAGGAGCGGCTTTCCCGTGCGGACTTCCCGCCCCCGCTGCCGGCCGTGGCGGACCACGGCCGGCCATGGCACCGGTACCTCGGTCGGCCAAGCGAAGACGGCGACACGCATCCCTGCTTCGTACGCACGCTGGCCGTGCTCCGCCTCGGTGGTCTCGAAGCTGGCCCCGAGTTGGCTGAAGCGGGTGAGGTGGAAGAGGCCGGTGTCCGTGAGGCCGTAACCCTTGACCAGCGTGTCGCCTGTCTCTCCGTCGGTGCAGAGGTCGCCGGCGAGCCAGCGGTCCCGAGAGAGCGCGGCTGTCATGATGTTGACACAGGTGGGGTGACGCCCCCAGAGGTCTTCGGCCCTCTTCACCACGTCTTCGTCCCACCACAGGAGCTGCATGTCGGCCTGCATGATGTGGACATAGCGGGCTCCCAGGCTGTCCGCACGCTCGAAGGCCAATCGGTAGGCCTCGTACAGGCCTCCCACCTTGCCGTTTCGCCGTTCGTTGCGCTCCCGCAGGACCAGCTCGATGGCCGGGTCGCTCGCCGCCAGGTCCTGGAGCTCCTGGCGGAGCCGGCGCTGTGGGCTGGCGTTGTCGAGGACGAGGAGTGGCGCGTCGGGGAGCACCGCCCGGAACGAACGCAGTGCGTTGAGGTAGAGGCCCGGCAGTCCGTGGCCCACTACGACGTGGAGCAGATCGCCCGCCACTCGCCCACTCTATGGGACTTCGTGGCCGTGACGGTCGTTCCGGTCAGGAGCCGCCGAGGCGGCGCCCGTTTGGGAAGTAGCGCTCGTAGACCCGCAACGACGCTGGTGCCTGGGGCAAGAAGACAAGGTTGGCGTCGCCCGGGTCGTAGAAGTACGACTCGTACATGACGCGGTGCGAACGGATCCAATGGGCCAGTCCCGCGACGTACGTCGGGTCGTCGCCGGCGCCGCCGGCGGGCCCCGGTGCCACCAGCCCCCACTCCGGGAGGGAGAGCGGTTTGCCGTGGGCGGCGGCGAAGGCTGCCACGGCGTCGAGGCCGTCGGGCTCGCTCGAGAGCTCTTGCCAGCGTTGCTCCGGGGTGAGGGAGCTGTCCGGGATGCCGGCGTCGTAGGCGTCTATGCCTATCACGTTGACCACGCTGTTGCCCGGGTACCACTTCGAGAGCGGTACGGGGAACTTGTACTCGTTGACGGTCCAGTCGAATATGAAGTGGGCCCCTGGCACCGAGCGCATGGACCTCACCAGGTTGGCCCAATAGCGCGCCCACGCCCGCCACTGCGCCGGGTTGGTGCCGAGGGCCGTCTCCCGGTCGGCATTGGTGTTGGCCTCCCAGCCGAGGCGGATGACGGCGTCCCCGAGGCCGAGGGCTACCAGGTTTCGTGCGAAATGCTTGGCGTAACCGTCGTAGGCGCCCTCTGCGCCCAGTTGGCGCCAGTTGGCAGGCACGTCGTCTGGGACCATCGGCTGCGAAATTATAAGCCGGCGGCCGGGCACGGCTTTGGCCCACTCGAGGACTTTCATCCAGGGTCGCGGCGGGTGTGAGATCCACAGCCGCTCCCACCAGGGCCAGGTGGGCCTGGCGTTGTTGTAAACCATGACGCAGTTGAACCGCTTGCCCGTGAGCCGGCTGAACGAACGCATGAGCGGGACGCTGGTTGCCGCGTATATGCAGGGAGTTTTCGAGTTGGCCGAGAAAATGTTGGGCACGGTGCGCGCCTCCGCTCCGGCTGGCACCGCCAAGACCGCGCTCGTCAAGGCCAGGTTTGCCGCTACCGCCCACAACTTCCTAACGTGGGGGTGTGCGCGAGACGGGGTACTGGACGGGCCCTTTAGGCAAGTTCGAGAGCGGCGTACTCCCACCGCTAAGACGTTACTGGCCGAGGGTGCTCGTATTTGCGCGCCCTGGGCCGCGCTCGAAGAGCTGTCGTGATGGACTTGCGCGCGGCTCCCCGGGTACGTCGAGCGCACTACCTGGCTTATGATGAGCCCGTGGCGGGACCGAAAACTACCGTCGTCGTCACGTGCTGTAATGGCGAGAAGTACCTGGGCGACCAACTGCGCTCCATTGCCGCCCAGACGCAGTTGCCCGACGAAGTGGTCGTCGGGGACGATGCGAGTACCGATGGTTCGGTTGACATCGCCCGGGAGGTGCTGGACGGCCTCGCCGCCGACGTGCAGATCCTCACCTCGAGGTCCCGCCTTGGGCTTGCCACCAACCTGGCCCGCTGCCTCGAGCGTTCGACGGGCGAAATAGTCCACTTCGCCGACCACGACGACGTGTGGCACCCGGGCAAAGTGGCGAGGATCTCAGAGGCGTTCGCAACCAGCCCGGGAGCCGAACTCGTCTTCTCTGACGGGGAAGTGGTGGACAGCAACGGCCGCCCGACCGGCCGGACCCTCTGGTCGCTCGTCGGCTTCGGCGCCGCCGAGCGGCACCAGTGGGCGGAGCGCCCGGTCGGCGTCCTCTCCCGGCGTACCGTCGTAACCGGAGCAGCGATGGCTGCGCGCCGGAGGCTGATCGAGGCTGCCCTACCGCTGCCAGACAACTGCTGGCACGATGAATGGCTCGCCCTCTGCGCCGTATTGCGGGGCACAGTGCCACTTGCCCTCCCCGACAGGCTCATCGGCTACCGTGTGCACGGTTCCAACCTGGCGGGGTTGCCTCCGCGCCGCGCGCGCGACCGGCTAGTTCAGGCCGGCTGGCCCCGTGACAGCCGGGTGGAGTGCTGGACGGAGGCGTGCGAGCGCTTCGGTGGAGGCCAAGCGTCGGAGCAGTTGCGAGCCGCCGTCGCCTTCGCCCGGCGCCGGCCGGGCCGGTCGGCGCCGCCCATAGAGCGCTTGCGCCGTGTCGCTTTGCTGAGCCTGGCCGGCGACTACCGCCGGTACGGCAAAGGGTGGTCGATGGCGCTGCACGACCTCGTCGCGCCGGCCCTCTACGGGCGCAGATGACGGGCACCGGCCGCAGCTGACGACACGGCCACAGTGGAGCCAGGGGACAGGGAGCCTCGTCGCGTTGCGACCCACGCTAAGCGACGGTCGCCAGCAGCGCCTGTTCGAAGGTGCTTGCCGCGCGCGGCAGCGCCCACTTGGCGGAGTCTCGCAGCCCAGCAGAGGATATGCGTAGCCGAAGGTCGTCGTCTTCGAGGAGGCGCAGGACGGCCTTCGCGATGGCGGCTGGGTCGCGGCGCGGGACGACTAGGGCGTTGGCGCCGTCGACCGCGAAATCCTCCGCCCCACCGTTGGCCGTCGTGACGAGCGCGGCACCGCAGGTCATGGCCTCGGCGGCGGGCAACCCCCAGCCCTCGTAGTCGCTCGGCAGCACGAAAACTCGACAGCTGTTGTAAAATGCGCGCAACCCGGGGCCGTCTACCACTCCTACCCGCTCGACTCCCGGCGGGAACTCGGTGTCGCCGGCGCCGTAGCAGCGGACGGCCACGTCGGGGCGAGACCCCAAGATGAGCTCGCACGCTTCTGCCATGACAGACATGGCCTTTTGCGGGTAGGGGCGGAGAGCGAAACCCACCACGCGCGCTCGCTCGTCGGGCGCGACGTCGCAGCCGAAGCGGTCGTTGTCGATGCCGGGAGGGGTATGTGCGACAGGCTCACGCCCGATTTCCCGGAGCATCTCGGTGACGGCGGAGGAAGGGCTGAAAAGGGCTACGTCGGGTCGCGACAGGGCTCTGGCCACCCTGGCCTTGAACTCGCTGCGCGCACTCATCCAGAACTCGTAGTCGTAGACGACCTGCACCATGCGACCCGCCGCCCTCCGGGGCCGCATGGTCCACTCGGCTGTCTGCCATGCCGTGAGGACTGTCACGTCGGCCGCGGGCAGCAGGTAGCCGGCCAAGAAAGGGAGAAGGCGGAGCTTCACCGCCGGGTTGAGGTCGAACCAGCCAATGATCCCGTGGCCGACCCGGCGGTGGCGGGCGAGGAGCCGGGCATAGCGCCATGTGCCTCGCACCCCGATCATGCGGAAATCCGACATCGGGTGCACGACCGTGACCTCGTGGCCACGCGCGGCTAAAGCGCCAGCGTTTTCGTACTGGACTTTGAGCCCGCCCGACGGCAGCCCCGTCATCAGGGGCAGCACGATCGTCACCCGCACTTGGCATATTCTAGCCTTGTCCCATGTCAGGACCGAAGGGCGCCGTAGTTATCCCTGACTCAGGCCGAGACGACATCGTAGACACGATCGCGAGCGTCCGCGCTTACCTCCCTCTGGCGACTGTCGTCGTGGTGGACGACCGGCCTCCGCCTTGGCGGCCTCGAAGCCTCGGTCCCACCTGCGTGGTGCTGCCCTCTCTTCCCTACCCTCGCAACGCCTACGGGGGCCTCTGGTCGAAGGAGTGCTACGCCTTCCGCTGGGTCCTGGCCAACCTTGCCGTTGACTACGTGTTACGCCTCGACTCTGACGCCCTCGTGACCGGCCCAGGGCTGGACCGGCTGGTAGCCGAGCGGTTCGCCAAGGAGCCGACCCTCGGGGTGCTTGGCGCCTACCGTTGGGGCGCCGACGGGGGCAAACGGGATTTCGGCCCCGCAGCTCGCGCCGTATCGAGCGAGGCAGGCCTGCCGGGCCTTGTGCTCCGCCCCACTTGCAGCCCCGCGCTCCGTCGGCTCCTAGTCGCCGCCAGGTCCAACGGCTACGAGCTTGGCGAGCACACTCTCGGCGCTGTGAACGCGCTGCGGCCGGGAATGCTCGCTCGCTGCCAGGAGATGGGCTGGTTGGACATGCCGGCCCTGGCCGGCTCGAAGCTTGGCGAAGACTGGCTGGTCGGCATGATGGCCCGGGCGGCCGGCTACACTCTCGGGGACATCGGCGGCCCGGACGGGCCCATAGCGGTCGCGTGGAAGGGCTTGCCCGCCTCGCCCGAGGAGCTCCTGGGACGGGGGGTCCTTGCCACGCACTCCGTCCGCGCCTGGAAAGGCCGCTCGGAGGCAGAGATCCGGCGCTATTTTGCCGAGAACCGCGGCGGCTCGAGCTCGCAATAGCGAGCGCTAGGACGCAGCCAGCCCCTAGCTCACCCCCGCGTTGAGCGCGCGAAGGCGCTCCGAGAACCCCTCGTCGTGCTGGCCCGCGGCGATGGTGGCAGAACGCTTCGCCGAGAGCCAACCAGCGTGCAAACTGGTCCAGAGCACGGCTTGTGCTCGCCCGAGGCGCTGGTCCCGGCCGAGGCGTTCGGTGCC
>JAJZYO010000049.1 GCA_021798075.1 Actinomycetes bacterium | reverse complement strand
GAAGACGCAGTGTACGACGAAGCTCCAGAGCCGGGTCAGCCATCGCGGCCTTAGTCTTAGAGCGGGGGCGGGTGGTCCTCGCTCCCTTTACTTACTCGGATCTCCAGGGTTCGAAACGCCGACCAGCCTGCGTGGTATCCGCTCGGTCCTACAACGACAACAACCCAGATGCCGTGCTGGCCATGGTTACAAGTAGCCGTGCTCGTGTCGAGAGCCCGGGACAAGGCGACTTCGTAGTGAATGACTGGCAAGCAGCCGGGCTCATGCTGCCGTCGGTCGTGAGGGCAGGGCGGCTGCTCGTCTTGGAACAACGTGTGATCGGACGAACGCTCGGCGACCTGGCAACTACCGACCTTCAGGGCGTTGACGCTGCGCTTCGCCTCGTGCTTGGTCTCTAACAAACCTCCGGGTACCACTAATTGGGGGCTCTCTATGCTCTGCGCCACGGAGGGACTCGGCCTGCACAATGGGGATCCCGTCTTCGGTCACGGGCAACTTTCAAAACGCTCAGAATTCCCTGGCCGCCGGCCAGTACATTGCGGCGTACGGCTACGTCGCCTCCTGCTACCAGGAGATGGCGTGAAGCACAACTAGGTCCTCAGTCACCTGCCTATGGGGACTACGCAAGGTACGAAGCGACGGGGCAGCCTGTCCCGTCGGGCCCGGGCCCGCATCTGGCGGGCCGGAGCGGGCTTGGCCCTCGGCTTGGGCCTCGTCGGTGCGGGTACCGTGGTCGGGGCCCACCTCCACGGGGCGACCAACCCCGCCGGGGGCCGTGGCGTTGTGCGACACCCGCAACAAACAGTCCGGACCAAGACAGCGGCAACGGAGGAGCCGGGTAGTACGCCCACGACAGTTGGCCAGGCCGCCCCCGGTCTCTCGATCGACATGAGCCAGGCCACGGGGGAGACGTGCAAGCCCCCCGCCGCCCCCTGCCCCGGCCACCCTCAGGGCTCGGGGGCAAATGCTGTGACGGCGCCGGGCAGGGCGGTGCCCGCGGACGACCCGTACCAGCGGGCGTTACCGAAGTTGAACACGTTGCCCTTGTTGGTCACCGCCCAGTAGCCCTGGCCGCTCGGCGCCGCTGCAAAGGCCACGACCGGCGGGACCTGCCGCTGCGCCAGCGACCCGTCCCAGCGTGCGTCGCCGTAGTTGAACACGTTGCCCTTCTTGGTCACGACCCAGTAGCCCTGGCCGTCGGGGGTGGGCGCGAAGGCAGCGACCTGTGGGATCAGGTGGTCCGCCGGCGAGCCCTCGAAGCGGGCGTTGCCGAACCCGTAAATGTTGCCGTAGATGCTCACGAGCCAGTACCCGAGACCGTCGGGGGTGAGCGCGAAGGCAGCGATCGGGGGCGCATGCCGGCCAGCAGTCGAGCCGTACCAGTGTGCGTTGCCAAAGTTGAACACGTTGCCCGCCCGCGTCACCAGGTAGTACCCCCCACCCGACGGGGTAACCGCCATCGCGACTGTCGGGGTGGAAAGGTGCCTGTTGGCAATGGAGCCGTACCACCGGGCGTCGCCGTAGGGGTACACGCCGCCCGAGGAGCCTGCAAGGTAGTAGCCGAGATGGTCGGGCGTCGTCGCCATGGCGACCACGCCGCTAGGGTGCTGCTCGCTCTGCGGGGCCACCGGGAGTGCTGAGCCCTGCCCGATCACGTCTCCCCCCGAGGTCGTGTACCAGTAGCCGGCCCCGTAACTGGTCTCGGCCACAGCCGGGCGGCCAACTGTCAGCTGAAGGACTTGGCTAGCCGAGGTGGCGGCGCCGTTGGAAGCGGTCAACGTGATGAAATATTTGCCGGACAAGCCCGGCGGCGTCACCCCCGAGATCGTGGCGGTGCCATTACCGTTGTCGTGGAAGGCCATGCCCGCAGGCAGCACGCCGGACTCGGTGATGGTCGGCGCGGGCGAGCCGCTAGCGCTAACCGTGACGACCGCGTTGGCCCCAGGTAGCACGAGGGTACGCGAAGGGCTCGTGAATTTGGGCGGGCTCACAACGACCCGGGCGGCGGCCACCGTTATCACGAGTTGTTGGGTCGCAGGGGTGCCGACGCCGTTGGAGGCGGTGATCGTCACCACGTAGCTCCCGAGGGCGCTCGCTGCCGGCGTGCCAGAGACCGTGGCTGTCCCGTTGCCGTCGTAGACGAAGGTCGTCCCGGTGGGCAGTGCGCCGGACTCGGTGATGGTCGGTGCCGGCGACCCGGTAGCCGTGATGTTGAAACTGCCGTACTTGCCAGCCGTGAGCGAAAGGCTCGAGGGGCTCGTGATCGTGGGGGCGCCGGGGGAGCTGGTCGACACGATGAAGAAAAGCTGCTGCACCGCCGGCGTGCCGACCCCGTTGGAGGCGGTGATCGTCACCGGGTAGGTGCCTGTCGTGCCGGCCGGCGGCGTGCCGGAGACCGTGGCTGTCCCGTTGCCGTCGTAGACGAAGGTCGTCCCGGGGGGCAGTGCGCCGGACTCGGTGATGGTCGGCGCCGGCGTGCCCGTCGCAGTGATGCTGAAGGTGTTGAAGCTGCCCGCGACCACGTCGAAGGTAGAGGGGCTCGTGATCGTGGGGGCGCTGGTCGTGCTCGTGGGCTCGTAGAGCTCGGCCTCGGGCGTCGGGCCGGTTGCGGCCTGCCCGCCGGCGACGAGCACGGGCCCGTTGCCGAGCTCGGTAGCCGTACCGAAGCCCTCGGCCACCAACAAAGAGCCGGTCGTGGCCCAGTTGCCCGTAGACGGGTCGTAGAGCTCGGCTGCCGCGCTCGGGCCGCCCGTCGCGCTCGTGAGCCCGCCAGCGTAGAGGACTTCCCCGGAGCGAAGGAGGGTCGCCGTCGCCCCGTAGCTGGACGCGGGCAAACCACCCACCGACTGCCACAAGTTCGTAGAAGGGTTGAAGACTTGCGTTGCCGCCGTGATCGCCCCTGTGGGGGTGGTCTCGCCGCCTGCGACGAGCACCCCGCCGTCGGAGAGCACGGTGGTGGCGCCGAAGGCCACCCCAACGGGCATTGGCCCCACAGGCGACCACGCGCCCGACGAGGGCGTGTAGAGCGCGGCAGTGTTGGTGACGGAACCCGAGGGCCCGGTTTCCCCGCCAGCTACCAGTACGTCCCCGCCGGTAAGCACCGCTGCCTGAGCGCCGGCCACCCCCACGGGCAAGGGGGATGTGAGCGACCAACCGCCCGTCGTTGGGTCGTAGAGCTCGGCAGTCTGAGCCGCGGTGGCCGTGGTCGAAGTGTCGGGGAGGCCGCCGGCGTAGAGGACCGCGCCCGAAGGCAGGAGAGCCGCCGAGGCGTCAAAAGTCGCTTGCTGGAGGGTACCCGTGGTGAGCGACCACTGCCCCGTAGAGGGGTTATAAAGCTGCGAAGCGGCAGTGGGGACCAGGGCGCCGGCGCTGCCCGTGAGGCCCCCGGCCACGAGCACCTCCCCGTTGGCAAGCAGCGTGGCCGCCGCGTCGGTCACCGGTACCGGCATGAGGGCGGTGGTCGTCCAAGAGCCGCTCGCAGGGTTGTACAGCTCGGCCGACCCGAGCGCGCCCCCCGCCGCGTCCTCGCCCCCGGCCACGAGCACCTCCCCGTTGGCAAGCAGCGTCGCGGTGGCCCGGGCGCGTGCTGTGGTGAGCGAACCAGTGGCCACGAAACCCCCGGCCGCCTGGGCACTGGCCGGTCCCGCCGCGAGCACCGGCCCAAGCAACTGCACCGCCAAAACCACGGCTGAGAAAACCGCGGCGCGGGTGCGAACCCGTCTCTTGTTAGCCCTAACCATCAGACCTCCTCGTCACGTGACCTTCGAGCCCTGCTTGGCCCGCACATAGCGCAGCGCCCCAGCCCGACGGGGCTGTCGGTCATATCCCGCCGTTCCTTTCGCCGTACCACCTCGCAGCCTGCCACGCCTTGCCCCCGACGGCCAGTCACGTCCCACGGGCGTCGGGACGGCCCCTTCAGGCTCCCGCCCGCTCTAGGTAAATGGACTGGCCGCCGACTCGCGCGCGCAAAACCACCCCGGGCGGGGGCCTACCCGGGTCCCCCTGGCCGCAACAGACGACGACTTTCACCTGAGCGGGCTCTGTCGGGGAGAAGGACGGGTCGAAGAAGTAAAGCGCCTGGCGGTTGACCTCGACATGGCGGCCGTGGCGAACGGCCTCGTCAGCGATGGCCGCCGCCTCGGGCATGGCCTCGTTGGCAGCGATGACCACGTAAACGGTCCGCACGCTCGGGGACAGGACGGTCCCGCTCACCGCCTCCCAGGAGAGGCGGCCGAGAAGGGAAGGGGTCCCTGCCATGGGTGAAGGCGACGCTGCGAAGCCCGCGGTCACGGCTGCCGTTGCCACCAGGGCGACCGGCGGAAGTACGCGGCGCCCGAGCCGGAGAGCACGCGCCCCCAGGCTGGGGGCGAAGGCGAGCGCTGCTGCGACCCAGGCGGGGACGGCGAGGGCCGTCATCCATACCGCGATGTAGGGATAGAGGTCGCCGTCGGCGAGGTGCACCGACCAAGCAGCAGCGAGCAAGCTGACCAGGCAGGCCGTGGCGAGGACGGCGGCCTTCCGGCGGCGGCGCCAGAAGGCGAAGGCCCCCGCGGCCACGGCGCCCAGCACGTACACGAGGTACCAGGGACGGCGCCGGACCGGGACCGAAGCGAGCCACGTGAGCTTGGCGTCGAGGTTCGTGCCGTGCGGTCCTCGCTGGAGCGGGAAGGTGCCGAAGAGCGTAGAGACGACCCGCAGCGCCTCGTGCCAGGAGCGGTGAGGAGAATGCGTCGTGAAGAACCTGAAGACCTGCGCCAAGTTGCCGGGTTCGGTCGTGAACTGCTGTATGAGAGGAGGCAGCCATGCGAGAACGGCCACGGCCCCCAGCGCGCCGGCGCGTAGCTGCCAGCGGCCCGTGCTGAACTGCCCGAAGCCCCGAGCGGAGCGGAGCACGAGCGCCAAGGCGACGAGCCCCACCACGACGACACCCGTGCCGACGTCGGTTTGCACGAGGAACGAAGCGCATACGAGCACACCAAAGGCCGCCGGCCAGGGGTCGTCGTTCGCGACCATGTCGGCGGCCAGCAACACGAGCAACGCAGCGGGAAGGGCGATGGCGTAGGGCGCCCACACTGTCCCGAAGCGCCCCGGCCCGAAGTCCCACTCGTAGGCCACTACAACAAGCGCCGTCCACCACAGGACTAGCCGGCCAGGCTGCAGCCTGGAGGCGACCAGCACGACCAAGACCGCGGCAGCCGCCTGGAGGAGGAACCAACCCACCACGAGCGCGTCCGGCGACCCTCCTCCGGCCCAACGGGCGAGGCCGAGGCCAAGCAGCCAGAGCGGCCCCAGGTGGTGCCAACCGTAGCGGTCGTAGACCCCGAGCAAGTTACGGCCGAGCAGGCTATCGCGCGCCTCCAAGTCGATGACCGCCTGGTCGCCCCAGAGCCAGATGCCTCCCCGAGCCAGCAATGCTCGTGCTGCGCCCGCAGCAAAAGGTGCGACGGTCAAACATAGCGGCAACACCCTCGAGCGGATGGGCCGGTCCAACCACGGCGCTTTGCGAGCATGTCGAGCCGCGCCAAACGACGGAGCGCGGCCCCCCGGCGCGGGTTCGGCGTCGTCGGGAGGGACCGGCGGGGCGGAGCTAATCGTGCTTCGCCTTCGAGGAGCTGCGGTGCCCGACCCTGGTCGCAGTGATCGTCGACGTGGCCTCCGACAACTGGAGCAGGGTCACCGAGTGGGCTGGAAAGGTCCAGGTAAAGCTGCCTATGCCCACCTCTTTCGTAATGGCAGTCGTAGTGACCTCTCGGGGGTGCGGAGCCGTGTTGTAGGCGGTTGCGCTGGGGCCGTCCAGCACAAGAGCTCGCACTGAACGCGAGTGGCGGAAGCCGCCCAGCAGCACCCTCGCAGTAATGGCGCGCGCCGGGTCGGCGTTGATGCCCACAAGGTAAAGCTTTCCCATAATTGGCGAGACGCCGGCTACTACCCAGAGGGCAGGGACCTCACGCACCCCACCGTTCATCAATGGGCCCGCGTGGACCGAGACCCGAAGGCGTTGGGAGCCCGCCAGGTGGGCCATGAGCCCGATCACCAGGCCGCTGGGCTCTGGTACGAACTTGTCACCCTGGTGGGCGACCATGGCGCTCGCGACGCTCAGGCCTGTCCCGACCATGGACGCGTCGGCCCGGCGCACTGCCTTCAGGCCCGACCTCCTCAGGCTCAGCGCGGTGACTGCTGGGACAGGTCGGAACAGGGCCGAGTCGAGCAGGTACTTCTCGGCCACCGGGACCCCGTGGTCGGCCCACTCCACCAATTGGGCCCCGATAAGCAGGCCCTCGTCCAACGACAGGTTGAACGCCGGGTCGGCAGCAGGTACCGGCGCCGCCAGTTGGCCGTACTCCGTTATGAAAACGGGGACGTTTTTGCCCGAGTAACGACGGACCTTGCTCTGCAGTTCGGCCAGGGCCGCCCCCTCGCGTGCCGGGAACGCCATGAGCCGCTGCTCGTACTGCCGGAGCGGTGCCAGCACGTCCGGGGGCCTGGCATAGTCGTGCAACTGCACGCAGTCGTAGGGGTACTTGCGGCCCATTATCTGCAAGAACGAGACATTGGCCCCTTCGCTCTCGCAGATGCTTATGTGCGCGGCCATGGCTTTCATGGCCCGGTAAAACTCGACGAAGCCACCGTGGGGCCCGGACTCGTAGCTCGCCGTCACCTTGGCCCCTCTCGGTGGGACCTGCCCGTGGGCACCGTCGCCGAAGGTGATCGCGCCCGTTGCCGGGTCCAGGGCATAAACGGGGGCCCCAGGGCGCGCTCGGGAAAGGCTGGCCACCTCGACCCAGGGCCGCCCGGCCACGTAGACCGTGGCGCTGTGGGGGACTATGGGCGGGAAGTAGACATAAAAGGTCTGGTCGGCTGCTCCGGTCGAATACGAAGCAGAGGGCAGCTCGTCGGCCAAAGTCCCCACGGGCTCGTCCGAAAAGGCGGTCGTGCCCCCGAAGGCATAGAGGCACGTGGCCAGCTCAGCTGCCGGGCAGGGCGTGGCGTGGGGGCCGAGGCTCACCGGGTGGCCCGAGCGCCAGCCGGACTGGCCCCGGAAGTACTGCTCGTTGCCGACCTCCCAGTAAGGCACGTCATAAGGGGCCGGGTGGCCGTTCCTGGCACGCAGGGCTGCCCAGTAGCTTGCCTGGGCGGGGCTGGAGGAAGGGTGCTTCGTGCCCGGTGCTGTCATGTAGGCCACGAAGTCGGCCGCCTCCTGTGCCGTGCCGGTCGCGAAGTTGACCGTTATGGTGCCTACGGCGCCGGTCGCATCGAGGAGGCGCCCGAACTCGTCGGGCCCGACAAAGGAGGGGGCTGGGCCGTCCAAGACACAGCAGGCCGAGGAGAGCTTGGCTGCCTGCATGCCGTAGGGCTCGTTCGGCAGACGCTGCGCCTGGGGACCGATAGCCCGGAGCCAGTCGAAGCTGTCGGAAGTCGTGCCCCCCGGGTAGCGCAAGATGGTGACCCCGAGGCGCCGGACCGTGGAGATGAACCCGGGATCAAAGGTGCCGGTCTCCGGGTTGAAGGCCCCTTCGGCACCGTAGGCCCAAAAGAGGTTGGCGCCGAAAAGGTACTTGCTGATCGTGCCGAGGTGCTGAGGCGTTACGACGATCTCGGTGGTGGGGGGCGCGGGCCCTGGGCGCGGGCGCGAGCTCTCACCGACCATGGCGTAGGCCGGGAACATGCTCACGGCCATCAACAACACCATAAGGGCCCCTACAGCCACCTGCTTCGGCCACGGCACAGCCGGGGGCCACCGTAATGAGGTCCTGCTCCGCCGGCTCGCGGTCGTCGTCAGGACGTAAGTCAAGCTCTACAGCCCGTTGTCCCGGCCATGAGCACCCTGTCACCTCGCTCGATCGTCGTGGCTAGCAATGACCCTAGCGACACCCGCCCGGTCGCTGTGCCGAGGCCGCGTCTTGCACGCTCGCCAATCGCACTGGCAGCCAGACGGAGTTGTCTGTTGGGCACTTAGGGAGCCTCGCCCGCCGGCGAGGCTCCCCAGCACCCCCCCTCCCTAGGAGAGAGCCGCCAGTGGGTTACTTCTTGGCCGTCTTCTTGGCGACCGGCTTGGCCGTCTTCTTGGCCGTCTTCTTGGCAACGGGCTTGACAGCCTTCTTGGCAACCCACTTGAAGCTCTTGCCCGACTTTTCGCAGGCCAGGGTGGTCTTCCCGCTCTTTGCGGTCTTGCCCAGTTCGGCCTTGGTGCAGGGCTTCCCCGCTTTCGGGCTGGCGACCTTCTTTGCGGGGGCAGTCTTCTTTGCCGTCTTCGCCTGCTTGACCGCGGTCGCGTGGATCTCGTGCGCTGGAGGCGAGGCAAATGCGGTAGCCGTGGAGAGCCCGAACGCCCCGCCAGCGAGCCCGAGAGCGAGGGCCGTGGTGGCCAAACGCTTTACAAGGGAGATTTTCATCTATGCAGGTCCTTCCTTTGAACTGAATTGCCCGGTTTTTGCAGCTCTTGCCTACTGCAGAAGTCGTTTTCAGCGGGTGCCGGGCTGAGAGAGCGCTGAGGCGATGTGGCCTGAGGACCGGGCTTCAACACCCTGATCTGCTGGAAGGGACGCAAGTCCCCCTGAGGGAACGCTGAGAAGTGGGAGGCGTACCACAAAGCGCGCACCGGGACGAGCGTCGTCGACCCACACCTCGCCGCCGTGCGCGGCGACGATCTCCCGGACGATCGCGAGCCCGAGGCCTGCGCCCGCACCTTCATGCGGCCGGGCCGTGTCGAGGCGGACGAAGCGTTCGAATATGCGTTGGCGGTCGGCCTCGGGGACCCCTGGCCCATCGTCGGCGACGCCCAGCTCGCACCAGCCCCCCTCCTCGCTCACGCTGAAGCTCACGCGTGACCTGGCGTAGCGGAGGGCATTGTCCGAAAGGTTGCGGACCACCCGGGCGAGCTTGGCCTCGTCGCCGAGGACGCGGGCAGCGCTGACCCCCCTCAGTGAAATCTCGATCCTGGCGTCGCGCTCCAGACGTCCCGCTTCGGCCAACACGAGCTCGTCCAAGTCGACCTCCGACAGGCGCAACCGTTGCATGCCCTCGTCGAAGCGGGCCAATGTAAGGAGGTCCTCGACCAGCAGCCCCATCCTGTCGACCTCGGCGACCGACCCGGCGAGCATGCTCGGCCCTGCCCCTCCGGGGTGCTCGGATGCCACCTCGAGCTGCGCCTTCAACGCAGCGAGAGGGTTGCGCAGCTCGTGGGATACGTCGGCAACGAGCTGGCGCTGGCGCCTGCTCGAGGCTTCGAGGCGCGCCAGCATCTCGTTCATGGTGCGGGCCAGCCGGCCGATTTCATCAGATGCCGCCGGCTCGGGCACCCGCCGGCGCAGGTCGGTGGCAGAGAGCTCTGCCACCTCCGAACGGATGGCTTCCACCGGCCGGAGAGCCCATCCCGTGAGCGCCCACACCACCAACCCGACGAGGAGTGCGAGGAGTGGCAGTGCTACCGCCAAGGAGAGGTCGAGCACGTGCACGGCGTGGTCGGCGGCACCGAGGGAGTAAGCCACGAGCACTGCCCCGCGCTCGCGACCGGCGGCGAAGCCCACAGCCACGACGACGAAGCGTTCGTCGAGGTTCAGGTCGACGTGCCTCGGGTGCCTCACCCGGAGCACCACGCCCATCGCCTGGTGCGAACCCCCAGGGGGAGGGAAAAAGTTGGCCATCACCGGCTGGCCCGCCACGTCCCGGCTCGAACGGAGGACCTTGCCCCCGGGGCCGACCACCTGGGCAGCCATCTCACCCTCCGAGATCGGGAGGAAGCGCCTCGCACTATGGCCGCTCACCGGGAGGCCTTGGTTGCTTATCACCGAGGAGATTGCCATAGCCTCGGCGCGCGCGGTATTGGCGGCGCTCTGGTAAAGAGAGGCTCTGAGCACCGACGTGACGCCCAAGCCGAAGAGCGAGAAAGCGGCACCGACGATCGCAACCGAGACGACGGCGGACCGCGCCCGCACCGTGCGGGACCAACCGAGCAACCGCCGAAAAGCGTTGTCAGCCATGGAGAGCTTCATCTTGGACGGTCAACCTGTAGCCGTACCCCCGTACCGTCTCGATCGAATGCCTGCCGAAGGGGACGTCCACCTTTTTCCTCAGGTACCCTATGTAGACCTCGACGATGTTGGGGTCACCCGCGAAGCCGGGGCCCCAGACCTTTCGCATGAGCTCGTCCTTCGCCACGGCCTCGCCG
>JAJZYO010000048.1 GCA_021798075.1 Actinomycetes bacterium | reverse complement strand
CGGGCGACTGTCTCCACGTCGCGATCGCGCTCGAGCGGGCGGCCGATCCGGCGGCTGGGCCTGCAGGCGAGCTGCCGGCTGGGGCCCCGGCGGCTGGGGGCCCGGCGGCTGGGGGCCCGGTGACTGGTGGCCCGGTGACTGGTGGCCCGGTGACTGGGGGCGCCACGGGCGTAGGTGCTGAGGCTGGACCGGGTGGCGCGAGGCTTGTGGCGTTCAGGGCATCGGGACTGTCTTGGATTGAGCGGATGGGGGCGCTCGGGGACGGTGTAGAGGGTGCGGGGCTGGCGGTCACGGAGCGGACATCGTGAAGCTGCTTGCACTCGAGACGGCGACGCGCGCCCTGAGTTGCGCTCTGGCGGAGGACGGCAGGCCTCTCGCCAGCTTCTCGCTCGTCGCGGGGCAGCGCCATGCCGAGGTGCTGATGCCGGCCGTTGACCACATCTGCCGTGTCGCGGGCGTGGCAGTCCAAGAGATCGAGGCCGTCGCCGTGGATAACGGGCCAGGGCTCTTCACCGGCCTCCGAGTAGGTCTGGCTGCGGGTTACGCGATCGCCAGCGCACGCAGGTTGCCGGTGGTAGGCGTGAGCAGCCTCGAAGCCCTCGCGCACCCCCAGCGCCGGCGAGCTGGGCTCGTGGCCCCGGTTGTGGATGCTCGGCGGGGCGAGGTGTTTTGGTCCCTTTACCGGAGCGACGGCTCTCATCTCGAGCAGTTGGAGGCGCCGTCGGTCGTCAGCCCCGATGTGCTAGCCGGCAAGCTCGCCGCCCTCGCCAAAGGATTGGAGCCCCCGCCTAATAGCCCCACGACCCCGGCTAATGGCCCCATGCCCTCGGTAACTGGCCCGACACCCTCGGTAACTGGCCCAGTGACCTCGGCTGATCGCCCGCTGCCTCCTGCCGCGGACGCGCCAGCCGAGCCTTCCCTGGTCTTGGCCGTGGGTGACGGGGCGTGGCGCTACCGCGACCTTCTGGGGGATGCTGGTGCCGAGGTAGCCGGGCCCGGCGAGATGTGGCCGGCAGCCACCGTCGTTGCCGAACTCGGCTGGCGCTCCCTTAGCAGCCAAAAGCAGCTTGAGGGCCTGCCGGCGCCCGTGTACCTCCGCCAAGCTGATGTCCGGATCGGCTGGGAGGAGGTCGCGGGCCGTGTCGGACCCGTTCCCCCGGGCAGTGGCGGTGGTGGTGCTCGCACCGGTTCGGCGAGCAGCGGTGCCAGGCTGGACATGTGAAGACTGGGCATGTGAAGACTGGGCATGTGAAGACTGGGCATGTGAAGACTGGGGACACTGGTGCCCAAGGTGTGGACGGTATGGCCGTCACCTTCGAACAGATGCGCCGGCGCCACCTCCCCTCCGTCCTTCGCATAGAGCACAGGGCGCACCCCAAGCCCTGGTCCCTAGGCGTGTTCACCAGCGAATTGTCCCAAGGCAGCTCCCGCTACTACGTGGTCGTCCGCGCCGACGGGAAGGTAGCTGGTTACGGCGGGCTCATGTTCGTGGCAGACGAGGGGCACGTGACCAACATCGCGATCGCGCCGGCGCTTCGCCGCCAGCGGCTCGGCACGCTCCTCCTCGCTCACCTCGCCCATGAAGCCACCAGCCGAGGGTGCGCGGCCATGACCCTCGAGGTCCGCATGGGTAATTTCGCTGCACAGGCGCTGTACAAGAACTTCGGCTTCGTTGCCGCCGGGGTGCGGCGCAACTACTACCCCGAGACTGGGGAGGATGCTCTAATCATGTGGCTTTACGGCCTCCGTTCGCCCGACGTGCAGGCGAGGCTCGAAGAACTGGAGCGCGTGAGGTGAAGATCCTCGCAATCGAGACGTCATGTGACGAGACGGCGGCGGCCGTGGTCGAGGACGGCCGGCGCGCCCTGTCGTCGGTCGTGAGCAGCCAGGCGAACCTTCACGCGAGCTTCGGAGGGGTGGTGCCGGAAGTGGCGAGCCGTGCGCACCTGCAGCTCGTGGCTCCGGTCGTGGACGCGGCGCTCTCCTCTGCCGGTACCGCACCTGATGAGCTCGATGCCGTTGCGGCCACCATCGGACCTGGTTTGGTCGGCTCCCTCCTCGTCGGCGCGAGCGCGGCCAAGGCGTACGCCTGGTCGTGGGGCCTGCCCTTCGTCGGGGTCAACCACATGGAGGGCCACCTGCACGCGGCGTTCTTGGAGGATCCCACGCTCGCGCTTCCGACAGTGGTGCTCCTCGTCTCCGGTGGTCACACGATGCTGATCTGTATGCAAGAGGCAGCTTCGGGAGGCGTCGAGTACCGATTGCTCGGCCAGACCCTCGACGACGCCGCCGGTGAGGCCTTCGACAAAGTTGCACGGTTCCTTGGCCTCGGGTACCCGGGCGGGCCAGCGATCGAGCGTGCCGCTACGGGCGGGCGCCCCGATGCGATCGCTTTCCCGCGAGGCTTGGCAGGCCAGGGTTTCGACTTCTCCTTTAGCGGACTCAAGACTTCCGTTGTCCGCTACATGAGGGCTAACCCGCTGGTCCCCATTGCGGACGTCGCCGCGAGCTTCCAAGAAGCGGTGGTCGACGTGCTAGTGGCAAAGGCACGAAGAGCAGCCGGTGAGGTCTCCGCCAAGGCAGTCTGCATCGGAGGTGGGGTTGCCGCCAATACCGCACTCCGCGAACGTGTCGAGAAGGTCTGCCGGCAGGACGGCCGTGCCGCCTTCATACCTTCGCGTTCGATGTGCACCGATAACGCAGCGATGATCGGAGCGACGGCCTGGTTCAGGCTCCGCACAGACGGCCCGACGCCTCTCGACACCCCCGTCGACCCCAACCTTCGGCTGCCTCTCGTCTGACCAAAGCCAAGCCAAGCGGCCGATGTGGCGGGCCCGTGGCCCGAGGCGCAATCTGAAGCCCGAATTGTTTGGGTGGCGACCGGCTCTGCGGCGCCGGCCCGCTTCGCGGGCGAACTCCCTTGATCCCTACCAAAAATGCCGACTCGTGGCTGAGCGCGCGCTAGCCGTCCGCCACGTTCACGTAGGCGCCTGCAGGCTACCGCCTGGTAGCCTGCCTTTCCCGATGGCCGTCCCCACCGGACCGGGGCCCAGGGGGTCAGGTGCCACCGGGACAGGGTTCCCCAGGCAGCAGGCGCGGACGCGGCGCTTTACTCTGGGGGCGCCACGTAGCTTCACGGTTGCGCCGGATGGGTCACGGGTCGCGTTCTTGCGTTCCCCTGCCGGCGACGACCCTTCGAACTCTCTTTGGGTTTACGACGTGGGAAGCGGCGTCGAAACGGAGGTGGCCAACGCCAAGGCCGTCCTCGGCGGCGAGAGCGAACAACTCCCACCCGAGGAGCGCGCTCGGCGTGAGCGGACCCGGGAACTCGCTGGGGGGATCGTCGCTTACGCGTGTGACCGAGCCGTAGAGCACGCTGCGTTCTCGTTGGGGGGCCAGCTGTGGTGGACCGGTCTGGTCGGTACCGGTCTGGCCGGTAGCGGGCACAGCGAGGACGTAGCGCAAACCCCAACTAAGCTCGCCGCTCCCGCCGGCGTCGTCGACCCGCGTCCCGACCCAACGGGAACGTTGGTCGCCTTCTGCGCCGGTCGGACGCTGTGCGCGGTGGCGGCGGCCGCGGAGAGGCCGTACTTCGTGGTCGCCGAAGAGCAGGACAAGGCGGGCGAAGGCGAGGTGAGCTGGGGTTCGGCCGAGTTCATCGCAGCCGAAGAGATGGGCCGCTCTCGCGGCTACTGGTGGGCGCCCGACGGAGGCTCTCTCCTCGTCGCCAGGGTGGACGCGTCGCCCGTGGCGACATGGTGGACCGCCGATCCTGCGTCCCCGGCCAAGGCACCCGAACGGCGTCGTTACCCGGTCGCTGGCACGCCAGACGCCGTGGTGAGCCTGTGGCACGTTGAGGCGGTGCCGGGCGGGGGTCGCCGGCTCAAGGTGGCATGGGATGCCGAGCGTTACCCGTACCTCGTCTCGGTCCACTGGGGGCCGGAAGGGCCGCCGCTCCTGCTGGTCGAGCAGAGGGACCACAAGGCCTGTTCCGTGCTCTCCTTGGACGTGGTTAGTGGCGTGACCGAGGAACTTGCCCACATGGCCGACCCCGCCTGGGTGAGCTGGCCCTCCGGTGTCCCCACCTGGTTGGAGGGCGGGGAGCTCGTGTGGGTGCGCGCCGACGAGGGCACGTGGCGCCTGGAGGTGGGGGGTGAGCTGGTCACCCCGCCAGGCCTGCAAGTGAGGGAGGTAGTAAGCGCCGGTCGTTCCCTGGTCTTCAGCGCCTCAACCGAAGCCGAAGTGGCGGAGGCCTGGTCGTGGTCGCCGGGCGAAGGCCTGCGTCAGCTGACCCGCCAAGGTGGCGTTTCGTCGGCGTTCGGTGACGGGCCCGTCAAGGTCGTCATCTCACGCACTATGCGCTGGCACGGGGCGAAGGTCGAGGTCCACGAGGAGGGCTCGGAGCCGAAGGCCCTCGTCAACATGGCGGAGACGCCGGAGGTGGAACCTTTGGTCACTTTCTTCCGAGTCGGTGAACGTGCGCTTTCGGTTGGCGTGTGTTTGCCGCGGGGCCACACCGGCGGGAAGCTCCCCGTCATCATGGCGCCGTATGGCGGCCCTGGGCACCAGCGTGTCATGGCATCGCGCGCGGGATGGCTGGAAGCGCAGTGGACAGCCGACCAAGGCTTCGCGGTGGTTGTCGCCGACGGTCGCGGCACCCCCGGCCGGGGGCCGGCATGGGAGCGGGAGGTGTACCTCGATCTCGCCGGCCCGGTCCTCGAGGACCAGGTGGCGGCGCTAGAAGGCGTCGCGGCACAGCTGCCAGACCTGGACCTGTCCCGCGTCGGGGTGCAGGGTTGGTCCTTCGGCGGGTACCTTTCGGCACTCGCGGTCCTCGCCCGCCCCGATGTGTTCCACGCCGCCTTCGCCGGAGCCCCTGTCACGGACTGGCGCCTCTATGACACCTATTACACCGAGCGCTTTCTCGGCCACCCTGACCGGCACCCCGAAGCTTATGAACGTAGCTCCCTCATCCCCTTGGCCGAAGGCCTATCGCGGCCGCTGATGCTGGTGCACGGTCTCTCGGACGACAACGTCTACGTCGCCCACACGCTCGAGCTCTCAGGCGCCCTTTTCCGAGCCAAGCGCCCTCATTCGGTGCTCCCGCTCCCGGGCGTCACGCATGTGACCTCACAGGAGGCAGTGGCGGAAGGGCTCTTGGCGCTCGGCGTCCAGTTCTTCCACCAGGCGTTGGGCTCACCGGGGTCGCCCTAGGACGCGGCCGCGCGTCATGGCCCCGCGCCATGTCCCCGCGCCATAGGCCCTCACGTACTCAGCGCCCCAGCGTCCGCGCAGCCCTGGATTGCAGCCCTTTGACGAAGCCCGGGAGGTGGTCCCCTGGCGAGTTGTGAAGAAAGTTTGTGCTAAGGCCCAGAGCCCGCTATGTTTAGCAGTCGTCAGCTTAGAGTGCTAACCGGAGCACCCATGACCGGGTGCCGTACACATCTGCTACGGAGGCGATGACATCATGACCTTGCAGCCACTCGACGACCGTATAGTCGTGCGCCCAAATGAGGCGGAGGAAAAGACAGCGTCGGGCCTCGTCATCCCCGACACCGCTAAGGAGAAGCCCCAGCAGGGCGAGGTGCTGGCCGTAGGGCCGGGCCGCCGTGCTGACAGCACCGGCGAGCTGATCCCGCTCGACATAAAGGTGGGCGACACGGTCCTTTACTCGAAGTACGGCGGGACCGAGGTCACCGTCGACGGCGAGGACCTGCTCGTGCTTGCGAGCCGCGACGTGCTGGCGAAGGTGAGTAAGTAGTGCCCAAACAGCTTCAGTTCGACGAGCCGGCCAGGCGACATCTTGAGGCGGGCGTCAACAAGCTCGCTGACGCCGTCAAGGTGACGCTTGGGCCGAAGGGCCGAAACGTAGTTATCTCCAAGCGCTGGGGCGCACCTACGATCACCAACGACGGCGTCACGATCGCCAAGGAGATCGAGCTCGAGGACCACTTCGAAAACATGGGCGCTCAGCTCGTGAAGGAAGTGGCCACCAAGACCAACGACGTCGCCGGTGACGGCACGACGACCGCCACGGTGCTTGCCCAGGCGCTTGTGCGAGAGGGCCTGCGCAACGTCACTGCCGGGGCAAACCCGATCGGGTTGAAGAGGGGCATCGACAAGGCAGTCGAGGCGGCCGTCGCCTCGGTTCGCTCCCTCGCCAAGGACGTTGACGACAAGGCCGAGATTGCCCAGGTGGCATCCATCTCGGCGGCCGACAGCTCTATCGGCGAAGTGATCTCGGACGCCATCGACAAGGTGGGTAAGGACGGAGTAGTCACCGTCGAAGAGTCCAACACCTTCGGCGTCGAACTCGAGTTCACCGAAGGCATGCAGTTTGACAAGGGCTACATCTCCCCCTACTTCGTGACCGACCCCGAGCGCCAGGAAGCGGTCCTTGACGAGCCTTACATCCTGATCGCCAACCAGAAGATCAGTTCCGCCCACGACCTGATCCCGGTGTTGGAGCGGGTAATGGCTAGCGGCAAGCCGCTACTGGTGATCGCCGAGGATCTCGAGGGCGAGGCCCTCGCTACCCTCATCGTCAACAAGTTGAGGGGAACCTTCCAGAGCACGGCCGTCAAGGCACCCGGCTTCGGCGACCGGAGGAAGGCCATGCTTGCCGACATAGCGATCCTGACCGGTGGCCAGGTCGTCTCCGAAGAGGTTGGGCTGAAGCTCGACAACATCGACCTTTCGCTCCTCGGTCGCGCGCGCAAGGTGGTCGTGACCAAGGACGACACCACCGTGGTCGAGGGCGCTGGTTCTGAGTCCGATGTGAAGGGCCGCATCGCCCAGATAAAGCGAGAGATCGAGGACACAGACTCCGACTGGGACCGTGAGAAGCTTCAGGAGCGACTTGCCAAGCTGGCCGGCGGCGTAGCGGTGATCCGTGTCGGCGCTGCCACCGAGGTCGAGCTGAAGGAGAAGAAGCACCGGATCGAGGACGCGGTGTCCGCCACGAAGGCGGCCATCGAAGAAGGGATCGTCCCTGGCGGTGGCCTTGCGCTGCTCCGTAGCCGGTCGGCCGTAAAGGCGCTCGCCAAGGACCTCGTCGGTGACGAGGCAGTCGGTGCAAACATCCTGGCCAAGGCCCTTGAGGAGCCGCTCAGGTGGATTGCCACCAATGCCGGCCTCGAGGGTCCTGTCGCCGTGGAACAAGCAGAGCGTGAGAGCGGGTCTGTCGGTCTCAACGCGCTGACCGGGCAGTTTGAGGACCTGATCAAAGCCGGCGTCATCGACCCGGCGAAGGTCACCCGTTCAGCCCTCCAAAACGCTGCCTCGGTAGCCGGCCTGCTGCTCACGACCGAGGCGACCGTAGCCGATGCCCCAGAGGACAAGGACAAAGCAGCCTCAGGCGCAGGTGCAGGCCATTCCTAGGCGGGATGGCCAATAGGCCCCTACCCAACCGACCAGCTAAACTTGTCCCTCCTTCTTGAGTGGCGACCTCGCCAGTTGCTGGCGGGGCCGCCACTTCCTATTTAAAAAGCTGGTTAACGGGCCGCGTTGCCCGGAACCTGCGCTCGTCCTTAGGATGTCTTCTCATTGGTGATTGACATTGGCGACTGACGGCCCCCGTCATAGGGCACCAAAGATCCCAGTTCCCGCGCAAACAGGTCCCGTCCCAACCGGCACCCCGCCGGCTGACGGGCAGCCCGGTAGCGGCCAGCAAGTGCGGGCGCGTTCGCGCGGGCGTTGGCCCAGGCGCACGCTCGTGCTGGTCAACGTCTTCGTGCTGGTCTGCCTGATAGCAGTGGGGAGCCTTTACGGGTACGTCCGCTACGAGCTGGGACGGATTGCCACCAAGCCTGCCGGCAGCGAGACCCCCGAGGGCGGGCAGGTGGGAGGCGGGACCGTCCCCCGCAGCATCGTCGACGCGGCTGCCGGGCTGAAGCCCGAAAACATCCTTCTCATCGGCAACCAGACCCGTCAGGGCCTTACGCCTTACGAGCAACAGCTGTTCGGCTCGTCGCTCACCTTGTCGGGGACGCTCGCGGACATCATCATGGTCCTCCACCTCGACCCGGCCAAGGACACTGCCTCCCTGCTTTCGATACCCCGGGACTTGTTCGTCCCGATGCCCGCCGGGAGCGCGGTCGGGTCTTTCCAGAAGATCGACGCGGCGCTCAATAACGGCGCCAACGGCCCCAATAACCTGATCAAAGCGATACAGGAAGACTGGGGTATCCCGATCAACCACTTCGTGGAGCTTAACTTTAACGGGCTCATAAACGCGATAAATGCGATCGGCGGGATAAACGTCTACTTTCCCTACCCGGTTTTCGATGCTTTCTCTCTCCTCAACATACCCACCCCTGGCTGCCATCACCTAGATGGTTTTTACGCCCTCACCCTCGTGAGGGCCCGCCACCTCCAATACGAGCCGCCTGGGGTCCACGAGCCGGTGGCGGACTGGCCTTATGACCCCAACTCCGACCTCGCCCGGATCGAGCGCACGCACACGTTTTTAAAGATCGTCGTCGACAGGATAAAAAAGGAAGGGCTCGCGAGCCCGACGAGGGCACTTTCTTTTATAAATGCGATCGTCGGCGACATACCCGTCGACCCGCCCCTGAAGAGCGAGCTCGTGAAGCTCGTCGTCCACTACCGCCACGTAAACGTCAACCTGATCCACCCCCAAACCTTGCCGACGTCCCCGGTCAACAGCTATTCCTTCAATGGCTACTCGGTGGGTGACGTGCTCTTCCCCGTAGAGCCAAACGACTTGAACACGATAAAGGCCTGGGACCCGACGGCCCTGCCGGCGCCGGTCAAGCCCAGCGCGGTCAACGTCGTCAGCATCGCCGGCAGTTCCTCGCAGGCCCTTACCGCTAGCCAGGAGCTCACTTCAGACGGCCTCAAGGTTGCGAGCGAAACGGTCGGCGCGGTGCCCTCGGCTACGACCGAGACTTACGTCGTCTACCGGAGCGGCGAGGTCGCCCAGGCGCTCTACGTGATGAAGTACCTTTCGGGCCCGGTCATGATGGAGGTCAGCTCTTCAGTCCCCGCTGGCACGATCCAGCTGCAGCTCGGCTCGCTCGTCGATGTTTCGTCCAAACTTGCGCGTACTTCACCCGCCACTAGCCCTGCGACCGCCGCCACCAGCTCCACTACAGCACCCACTACCTCGGCCAGCAGCACGCCGGCCAGCAGCTCGCCGGCCAGCAGCTCGCCGGCCCACCCCTCCTTGCCTGCCACCACGACCACCGTCCCTACGCCGGGAGGGATCCCCGCTAGCCCCGCCAGCGGCATCAAGGAGCCCTGGGACCCCCGGGCCTGCCCGACCACTTAGTAAATGGGGCCTACGGGCGCCAGGGTGCCCTAGCGTGATCGAGCATGGAACTACCGCCCCCTGACCCGGTCAAGATGCTGCGGTCGTGGATGGAATGGGAGCGTGGGGAGGCGACGCCCGGTCGCGCCATGGCCGACCTGAAGACCGCCGGGCTGCGCCAACTGCTCGAGAGCTTTGCCGCGGAGGCCGGGACAGGTCAAGCCTGGACTGGTCAGGTTGGGACTGGTCAGGTTGGGACAGGTAAGAACAGCCCTGGTCAGGATGGGCCCGGTAAGGACGGTTCTCCAAATGAGCCCTCACCTTGAAGGCCGACGGTGTAGCCTGGGTGGCGTCCACGCACGAGGGCATCGTGCCAAGGACACTCTTTGCGTAGTTGGGGATAGCCTGGTAACGAGATGACCTGCCCTAGATGCGGGGTGCCCAACAGTCCCGAACGGACGGCGTGCGTCCGGTGCGGAGGTTCACTCGTCCCGCCTCCGGTGCGCGACGACCGGCCCTTGCCGCCCGTGTTGCCGGTGACGCGTCGAGCTGAGCTCACCATGGGTCGCGCCCGCACGGTGTCCCCTGGTGCAGCGGCACCGGCCGCCGTGCAGGGCCTTCCACCAGCGCCGGACGGTCAGGGCCTTTACCTCATGGCGAGCGAGCGGTCCACGGGCCAGCCGGCACCCCCAGATGGCGGCGGGAGCCAGCGTGGGCCGGCACGCTCGGAGGCGCCCGGGCGCAGCATCGCGATCGGCCTCTCGGGCGCGTAGCGTCCTTCTCGGGGCCACACCCGCCCAATAGACTCGTCTGCACCAAAGACCCACCAGGAACCGGCGAGCGAGAGGAAAGTAGCGTGGAGATCGAGATCGGCAGAGGAAAATCAGGCAGGCGCGCTTACGGCTTTGACGACA
>JAJZYO010000047.1 GCA_021798075.1 Actinomycetes bacterium | reverse complement strand
GAGCTGCCCGCCTGACCAGCGGCACCACCAGCGCCGACTGCGTCGAGACGGGCGACCCTGCTACCGCCGGAGGAGGTGCCGGCGGTCACTGCCGGCGGGGGCTGCGCTGTCCCAGGCTCAGCCGTGCCTGCGATGGTGGCGCCGGCCAGGACGAGCGCACCCGCGGCTAGGAGTGGCAACGACTTGTGATCGCGACCAAGCTTGTTCATGGCGACTTTCGGGCACCTGCACGATCGTGGTACGGCGGCGGGACGGTTACCGATGGCAGCCCTTCTATTTGCTCAACAGCAACTCTAACAACTCTGGTCACAGCTGTCACAAGAGGCCTCAAGCCTTTTGTATCGACGCCTTTGCCGGTCAGGACAAGCGTTCGAATGAGAACACGTGTTTGAGTGCAACAGCCGAGAGGGTGCACTGGGACGCTGGAGGAGGTTCGCAATTGGCGTCCAAATGTCACTGCATTGTCTTTCGGGGCGGGACAGTAGGTTGCTGCCGATGAGCGATCACGTTGCTAGAGAGTCGTCACCCCAGCAGAGCACCGGCACCGCCCCCGAGGGCTACCGGATAGAGCACGACTCGATGGGGGAGGTGCTCGTGCCGGTGGCCGCCAAGTGGCAGGCCCAGACCCAGCGCGCCGTCGAGAACTTCCCTGTCTCGGGGCTTCGCATCGAGCGCTCTCTCATCCGGGCCCTGGCCCTCCTGAAGGGAGCCGCAGCCCGAGAGAACGCCGAGCTCGGCGTCATAACGCCCGAAGCCGCCGAGGCCATTGCTGGTGTCGCGTCCGAGGTCGCCGGCGGCAGCTGGGACGGCGAGTTCCCGGTGGACGTCTTCCAAACGGGCTCGGGCACCTCCTCCAACATGAACATGAACGAGGTGCTCGCCACCCTCGCCGGCGAGAGGCTCGGTCGCAAGGTGCACCCGAACGACGAGGTCAACGCGTCCCAGTCGTCCAACGACATGTTCCCTTCGGCCATTCACCTGGCGGCGGTGGAGGGCGTCGTCACCTCGCTCGTGCCGGCCCTCGCCCACCTGGCCGAATCGCTCCGGCACAAGGCGGTCGAGCTCGCCGGGGTGGTCAAGGCCGGTCGTACCCACTTGATGGACGCCACCCCGGTGACCTTGGGCCAGGAGTTCGGCGGCTACGCGGCCGCCATCGAGTACGGCATCGAGCGTCTGGAGGGCTGCCTCCCTCGCCTCGGTGAACTGCCCCTCGGCGGGACTGCCGTGGGCACCGGCCTCAACGCGCCCCCGGGCTTCGCGGCGGGCGTCATCGCCCGCCTGGCCGGTGAGCTCGGCCTGCCCCTCCGCGAGGCGCGGGACCACTTCGAGGCGCAGGGCTCGCGCGACGGCCTGGTCGAGGCCTCTGGAGCGATGCGGACGGTCGCGGTCTCGCTCTACAAGTGCGCCACCGACTTGCGTTGGATGGGCAGTGGGCCGCGAGCGGGGCTCGGTGAGGTGCACATTCCCGACCTCCAGCCGGGGAGCTCGATAATGCCGGGAAAAGTGAACCCTGTTATCCCAGAGGCCGTCTCGCAAGTCGTAGCACAGGTCATCGGCAACGACGCTTCCATAGCCTTCGGGGGCGCGGCCGGCAATTTCGAGCTCAACGTCATGCTGCCGGTTATCGCGCGCAACCTCTTGGAGTCGGTGCGCCTGCTCGCCAATGTGAGCCGACTCCTCGCGGACCGTTGCATTTCTGGGCTGGAGGCCGATGTGGGCCGGTGCCGCACTTACGCCCTGTCCTCGCCGGCGATCGTCACCGCCCTCAACCCCTACATCGGCTACGAAAAGGCAGCCAAGGTAGTGAAGCAGGCCCTGGCCGAAGGAAAAGACTTGCGCACGGTGGTGCTGGAAAACGGCCTCCTGTCCGAGGAGGAGGTAGACCGCGCCCTCGACGTCGAGGCCATGACGCGCGGCGGCGTCGTAAAGTGACCAAAGACCCCGCGGGGTGGGCCTACAACCTGCTCGTCCTTTTGCACATAATCTGTGCCGTCGCCGGGTTTGGCGCGGTCGTGTACCGTGGTTTCCTGCTGGAGGTGGCTCGCCGGCGGGGAGCAGCAGGTGCGGCCGAAGCCGGTGTGCTGGCGGTCTACGGCCAGGTTTCGCAGTTCGCGGAGATCCTCATATACGGGGTGGTCGTGTTCGGGTTGGCCGCCCTCGGAGAAGAGGGGCACTCGTCCGATTTCGGCAAGGCGTGGGTCGTCGCCGCCCTCGTCGTCTATTTCGTGATGGTCGGCCTGCTCCACGGCATGGTGCGTCCGGCCGAACGTGACTACCGGCGGACCATGCTCGCGCTCGCCCAGGCACCGCCCGTCAAGCCGCCGGCGCGGCCCCCTGAGCTCGACCGGCTCGACGGCCTCTACCGCCGGATAAGCGCAGGTACCGGCCTGTTCAACGTGCTTTTGCTGGGCGCGCTGTACCTGATGGTGTTCAAGCCCTGAACTGAACGCTCGGCCGAAAAATGTCCACTTTTTCAAAAAGTGTCGTGCTTGTCGCCAAATGCGCCCCGAACGCGTCAGAAGTTACCGGAGGCGTCAGAAGTCGTCGCCGGCAGGCCCGGGCTCAGACCTGCTGGACTACAGCATCGCCGTCGAAGGAGACCTGCACGTGCTGCTCGGGCCGGCGCTTGTTTTGGAGCGCTTGAGCGGCAAGCGAGGAGCGGTCGGCCTCGGTGAGCGGGGGCTGCACGAGCGAGCGGGGGAAGAGCCGGCGGGAGAGGACCACGTTCAGCTCGGCCGCATATACGGTGAGCTCCGATATCAAGTAGATCCAGGCGAAGAGACCTATCACTATGCCAAATGTCCCGTAGAGGGAATTGTCGTTTTTCAGGTAATGGCCGACGACGAAGCCTCCGAAGGACTGGAGCACGGTCCAGCCGATCCCGGCGAGGACGGCGCCTGGTACCAGCTGGCGGAGCTTCACCACCGCTGGGGTGAGGATGCGGAAAGCAAACAGGTAGTCGGCGAAGTTCACCAAGCCCGACGCGGCACCGCCCGCCACGGCGAGGCCGAGGGAACCATGTGCCGCCGGCACGGCAGCGCCGAGGAAGGTCCCGACGACGAGGCCCACGCCGAGCACGGCGAGGAAGCCGAGGCTGCGGGCAAGGCGGGCGGGGAACCCTGGACGCTCGGGCCCGGGAAGGTTCCACACCTGCGCCATCGTGAATATGCCGTTCTGGCCGAGGGCGAGCGAGCCCCAGACGAGCCCGCCGATGCCGACCACGAACCCGAACACGCTGTCCCGCCGCATCGCCTTGATGTTGCCGGAGAGGTCCGTGCCGATTATCGGGAACTTGCTGAGCGCCGACGTCAAGAGTTCGTGGCGGAGGGTGGGGTGCCCGTTCAAGACCAGCCCTAGGACCGTGACCAGGAGCAACAGGAGCGGGAAGAGGGTCCCGAAGGCCGTGTGCGCCAGGTTGGCCACGAGCGTGCCGGCGTTGTCGTCCCCGAACTTCTTCACCACCCCGATGACCACCGACAGCGGCACGTGGCGCTGCTGGGTGCGGTCAAGTTTCCTGACAACGCGTTCAAGCGGGTTCACCGCGCCACCTCCGGAGGTCTCTAGCGAGTACGGTTTGGCAGGTCAGGTACCCTATCTTGCCAGCGCTAAGCAAGGCGCGATCATGGTGGCAATGCGAGTGCTGCCAGATGTCACAACCGGTGACGCCATCTGCCTCCCCAAGGGGTTTGTCACTTATGCCGGCAACGCCGGCATAAAGGACTCGAGCCTCGACCTTTCGATCGTGGCGGGCGAGGGCCCCTGCGTGGCGGCTGGGGTCTTCACGCAGTCGCTCTTCGCCGGGCCGAGCGTCACCCTTTCCCGGCGCCACCTGGCCGACGGGTCCGCCCGCGCCCTCGTGACGGTCTCGAAGAACGC
The DNA here is from genome assembly GCA_021798075.1 of Actinomycetes bacterium. The sequence goes on along the minus strand of JAJZYO010000047.1, from coordinate 6,530 downwards.
CAACGTGGCCACCGGGGCACCGGGCGAGCGCGACGCAGAGGAGCTGGCCGAGCTCACGGCCAAGGTAGTCGGGTGCGCCCGGGACGACGTTGTGGTGTGCTCGACCGGGGTGATCGGCCGGCGCTACCCGATGGAGCGGATAAGGGGGCACTTCGCCAGCCTGTCCATGCCCGAGGTGGCGGACTTCCAGGCGATAGCCAGGGCGATCATGACGACGGACACTCGGCCGAAACTGGCCAGCGCGCCGGCCGGCTCGGCCACGGTCATGGGGCTGGCCAAGGGGTCGGGGATGATCGAGCCCGATATGGCGACGCTGCTTGCGTACGTGTTCACCGACGCCGAGGTGCCGGCGCCCGACCTCGATGCGATGTGGAGGCGGGCCGTCGATGCCACGTTCAATTGCCTCTCGATCGATACCGACACCTCGACTTCGGACTCGGCGGTCGTCATGGCGAGCGGCGCGGCCGGGGAAGTCGAGCCGGCCCAGCTCGAGGGCGCTCTTTTAGCCGTCTGCCGCTCGCTCACGGTCCAGCTCGCCGCCGACGGCGAGGGTGCTACCAAGGTCCTCCAGGTCCAGGTGGCGGGGGCGGCTGATGCTGCCCAGGCGAAGCGGGTCGCCAAGACGATCGTCAGTTCGCCCCTCGTCAAGTGCGCCGTCCACGGGGCCGACCCCAACTGGGGCCGGGTCGTGATGGCGATCGGCAAGTGCTGGCAGGAGACCGGTATCAGCGCCGAGTCGGTGCGGGTGAGCTTCGGGGGCCTCGAGGTCTACCCTCACCAGCTGGCCGCCAGGGACCTCGACCGGCTGGCGCAGCTCATGGCGGAGAGCACCGTCGAAATCGGCGTCCGCTTGGGGGACGGCCCGGGGGAGGTGACGGTGTGGGGGTGTGACCTGTCCCCCGAGTACGTTCACATAAACGCCTATTACACGACCTGAAGAGGAACCCCGGTGCACCCTCTGGAACAACTGCGTTACGTGGCAAGGGGATGGGAAAGCATGGACGACCTCCCCGTGACCGAGGTAGCGCAGATCCTCGCCGAACTGGCAGAGGAGAGCCCGGCCACGCTCCTCCATGCCTGCCGGCGCCTGATCGAGTACTTCCCGGCGTCAGGGCGCCTCTGGTGGCTCTCGGCGCGAGCCCTGTCTGCCCCTGAGCCAGTGGGTGGGATCTGGGAGGCGGCCAACGAGATCTTGGAGGACCCGACAGGCAAGCGTTTAGCCGCGGCGCTCCCCGCCGGCGGCGGCGTATCGGTGCTCGGCCCAGCGGCGGACGCAGTGGTGAGCGCGCTCCGGCGCCGGCGGGCCCGGGAAGGCGGCGCGCCCAAGAAGAACCGTGAGCGGGACCGGAGTTCCCGTGGGCAGGAACGTCAGGGCCAGGGGCCGGCGGTTGTGGTGGTATCGGCCCTGGCGGCGGGGCCGGACGCCCTTCTGCTCGACGGTGCGGCCGCCAGGCGGGTGCCAGGGCTTGCCGGGCGGGAGAGGACCGTTTGGGCCGTGGTCCCGAGGGGCACGGTCTTGCCGGAGGCCTTGTGGCAACAGCTGCTCATTCGGGCGCGAAGCGCTGGCGGCGTGGAGACGCTGTCGCCCGAGTGCTTCTCCGCGCTGGCCGGACCGAATGGGCTTGCCGACGCGGCTGACATCTTTTCCTCCCCGACCTGCCCCCCGGTGGCCGAGCTCCTCGGTTGGCGCTCTTGACCCCACTAGAGACCCTGGCCGCCGAGGCCACCTCCACCTAGATTTCCACCAACCTGCCTCCGGCGCCACCTACGATCTGGCCAGCATGGGTTGGGACGGCCGGCTGAACCTGGAGGACCTCGGGGCGGAGGATCCGTTCGGCACGGTCCTGGCCGACCCCCCGTGGCGATTCGCCAACCGCACCGGCAAGGTGGCCCCCGAGCACCGCCGACTTTCTCGCTACGAGACCATGGACGCGAAGGACGTCGCATCCTTACCGGTTGCCGACGTCGTGGCCGAACGCTCGCACTGCTACTTGTGGGTCCCGAACGCACTGCTCGCCGAAGGCCTTTCCGTGATGGAGAACTGGGGGTTCACCTACAAGGCCAACCTGGTGTGGCACAAGGTGAGAAAGGACGGCGGCTCCGACGGCCGGGGAGTGGGCTTTTACTTCCGCAATGTCACCGAGCTGGTCCTCTTCGGCACGCGCGGCAAGCTGCGTACGCTCGCACCGGGCCGGCGCCAGGTCAACCTCATAGCGAGCCGGAAGCGAGAGCACAGCCGTAAGCCCGAGGAGCTCTACGGGATAATCGAGGCCTGCTCGCCTGGGCCCTACCTGGAGCTCTTTGCCCGTTACCCCCACCTCGGTTGGGCGTCCTGGGGAAAGGAAGCGCCGGAGGACGTGGAGCCGCGCGGCCGCCAGTGGAAGGGTTACCGCTGACGGCTTGCCCGCCCGCCGGGCTCTGCGTGCGCCCGCCGGCCGGGCGTGGTCCTCTGCCTGCGCCGCCGGCCCGGCGTGTTCAAAAAACCGGCCGATGTGGCTGGGCAGAAGCCACATCCGTCAGAAAAAGTGCCACTTAACCGGTCAAAATCTGGTGAATGTGCCCTTTCGGGGTTCACGTTTGTAGGTTTTCGGGCGCCCCCGGCACCGGACCGAGGTGCTTCTCGAACCAGTGGCGTGCGTAGGGGTTGTCGTTGTACGGGCCGGTCTCTGTGTAGCCCGACGAACGGTAGAGGGAGATCGCCTCGGCCAGGTGGGAGCTAGTGTCCAGGCGCACGGTGGTGCACCCGAGCCGGCGGGCAGCATCCTCGAGCGAGGCGAGCAAGGTCTTGCCGACCCGGTGGCCGCGCGCAGCAGGGTCGACCCACATGTGCTTTATCTCGGCCGTGAGCGCGTCGAGCCGGCGGACCGCCCCGCACCCGACAGCGCGGCCCTCGACCCGGGCGACGAGGAAAGCGCCGTTAGGGTGTACGAGTTGGTCATCGCGCACGGTGAGCGCCAGGCTCGGGTCGAACCCGCCGGGCAAGCGCTGGCGGAGCTCCTCGAAGTACTGCGACAACAGGCCCGTGGCCAGGTTGCTGCCGGCTGGTTCGGCTGAGACCTCTAGCTTCGCGGCGACGTCCATCTCTCCAGTCTCCCAGGCCCGTGGCGCGAGCCGACAGCCGCCGGTGACCGGGCGCAGGAGCGCGCCGGCCCCCTCTCTCTTCGCGTCACGTCGCGTGGTGCCTGCCCCTCGCCGGCGGGCCACAATGTGCACATGAGCCGGCAAGGTGGGGCACGACATCAGGGCGGTCGAGCAGGGCCGCGCCGAAAAACGGGTGGCGCGCCCGTGCCGGCCGGCCCCCAGCCGGCGGGTGCCGACGACGAGGTCTACCTCACCCCGCGAGTCCGCCGGTTGCGCCATGTGGTGTGGGGGATGCTGGCGGCCTGGCTCGTGCTGGCAGTGTTGGCGGTCGTCCTGGTCAGGGTGCTGTAGGGCGGGCGGGTCGGAACCCGAGCTCGCTTGACACCGACCCAACCGGGACGGTACCATCCCGCCTTGAAACGGTTCATATCTGCGGGGACACAGAAAGGGGGCATTCCCTGCCCGTGGGCGGGGAATAGACGCGAATGAGCGAGCAAGTACTGCCTTGGCGCCCGGAAGGGTTGCGCTGTGAGTTCCGGACCGACCCTCTCGGCATAGGCACGAGGCGCCCGTTCTTGCAGTGGCGGCTCCCGCCGGCGGCAGGAGATGCCCGCCAGGCCGCGTTCCAGCTGCGCGCCGCTGCTTCGGTCGGCGAGCTCGGTTCAGCGGAGGGGGCGTGGCAGAGCGAATGGGTGGAGTCCGCGGCCTTGAACGCCCGGTGGCCGGGCCGCGCGCCGTCCTCGCGCGAGCGCACGTTTTGGTCGGTGCGGGCGCGGACGCCGGCTGGCGAGGCGAGCGAGTGGAGCGGCCCCGCTTTCTGGGAAATGGGGCTGCTCGAACGTTCGGATTGGTCGGCCTCGTGGGTACGCCGCCCCGACGCCGCCCAGCGGTCGCCAGATAGAGCCCCTTATGCCCTCCGCCGCTGTTTCCACCTCGAGGCTGTGCCCGGCATGGCGCGGCTCTACGCGAGCGCTCTCGGAGTGTACGAGCTCTACCTGAACGGCGAGCGTGTGAGCGACGCCCTCCTACGGCCCGGCTGGACCGATTACCGCCGGCGAGTGCAGTACGAGGCGCTCGATGTCGGCAGCCATTTGCGACTGGGAGAAAACGTCCTGCTCGCTCTCGTCGCCCCAGGCTGGTACTCGGGCAGGATCGCGACGCGCGCCGAACCGGGTTCGTCCCAGCCGGTACGAACGCCGGAGTTGCTCGTGCAGCTCGAGCTCACGGCCGGCGACGGCAGCCGCAGCGTCGTCCCGACCGACGAGCGCTGGGAATGGGCGCCGAGTGCCATCGAGTCGAGCGACCTCTACGACGGAGAGGTGTGGGACCTCCGGCGCACATTTCCTTTTGGGCAGACGGCCAGCCTGCGCTGGAGCGCTGTCGATGTGGGTACCGGGACCGCCGGCGAACTCGTCGCTCACCGCGCCGGGCCGCTGCGCGCCGTCGGTACCGCGAAGGCGAAGGTTACGGCCCAAGCCGACGGCACGGTCTTGGTGGACAGCGGTGCCAACGACACGGGCTACCTGAGGTTGAAGGTGCGCGAAGACGCCGGCCGCCAGGTCGATGTCGTCTATGGCGAGATTTTGGAGCCCACTGGCAGGCTTTACCGGGGCAATCTGCGCGGGGCTCGTTGTGCCGACAGCTTCACCTGCGCCGGCGGCGGGGTGGAGACTCTTGTCCCGGCTTTTTCCTACCGCGGCTACAGGTACGCCGAGGTGCACGGGCTTTCGTCCCCCGAGCGCCTCGTCGGTGCAGAAGCGGTCACCATTTCGAGTGAGATGGAGAGGACCGGTCATTTCAGCTCATCTGAGCGCTTGCTCGAGCAGCTGCACGAACTGATGGTGTGTTCGCTGCGGGCCAACTACGTCGACGTCCCGACCGACTGCCCCCAGCGGGACGAGCGGATGGGCTGGATGGCAGACGCCCTTTTGTTCGCGCCCGTCGCTGCTTACACCTACGACATATCAGCCTTCATGTCCAAGTGGTTCGACGACATCTTGGACGCCAGGACGCCAGCCGGCGGTTTCCCCGACGTCGCGCCGCGCCCCTCGTCCATGTGGCCCGGACCGTCATTTCTCGCCGGGGCGCCGGCTTGGGCGGACGCAGGCGTGCTCATACCCTGGTTGATGTTCGAAAGGTACGGCAACAGCGAGCCCCTCGAGCGCATGTACCCCGCCATGGTCGAATGGCTGCGGCTCGTCCACGACGCCAACCCCGACGGGATATGGCGCAACGGTCGCGGCAACGACTACGGCGACTGGGTGCCGGCCGGGCCGGACACTTCGCACGACCTGTTCTCGACATGCTGGCTCTACCGTTCGAGTTCTGTCGGAGCGAAGGTAGCTCACCTCTTGGGCGACAAAGAGGGCGAGAGCTGGCTGAGAGAGCGCTCGGAGGCGGTGCGCGCCGCCTTTGTCGGCCAGTACGTCGATCCTCGCACCGGCCGGGTGGCCGACGAGAGGAAAGCCAGTTCCTCCATTGCGGCGAGCCATTTCGCCCCGATCGTCGGGGAGGAGACCCAAACCGGCTACGTCTTGCCACTCGTGTTCGAGATGCTCGACGACGCGACGACGGCCAAAGCGGGCCAGCGCCTGGCCGACTTGGTGACTTCGGCCGGTAAGCGCCTCGAGACTGGTTTTTCCGGGAGCGCGTTCTTGCTGAGCGCCTTGGACAAGGCTGGCCACCCCGGCCTCGCCTACGACCTGCTGTTGCGCACCGAGCCGCCGTCGCTCGGCTTCATGGTGAAAATGGGCGCCACATCGGTCTGGGAACGCTGGGACGGCCTGGACAAGGACGGGTGGCCGGCGTGCCCCACCATGAACTCGTTCAACCACTACGCCATGTCTTCTATGCTCCTCTGGCTCGTAGAAGGCGTTTGTGGGCTCCGGCCGGCGCCGGACGTGCCGGGTTTGACGAAGGCCGCCTTCCGGCCGGCCATCTCGCGCCAGGTGGCCGACGTGCACTTCGCCTTCGAGGCGCCGGCCGGCCATCTCGAGGTCGGTTGGGCATGGGACGGAGAGCACGCGGTGGTCGGCAGGCTCAGCGTGCCGCCGGGAATGGAGTGCGCGGTCGCCGGCGCCGTACCGGTCGACGACGTTGTCGGCGCGGCGGTAGCAAGCGCCGGCGACGGCACGCCGCTCGGTGAGCAGGTGGTGGGGGCCGGCGACCACGAGGTGGTGTGGCGGATCCCGTGAACCTCTTCAACCCTCGCCTATAGTCAGGGTAGGCGGGGGTCGGTTGAGCCCCTGATTACCAGGGTCCCTTCGTGGTGACGAGTGCCGCCGCCGACTCGGTGCCCACCGATCATGGCGAAGAGGTCGCTGACCGCGGCCGCCCCCAAGTGCTCGAGGTCCATGTCTAGCGTCGTCAAAAGGGGGTCGGTCTCCTGCGCAAAGACGGTCCAGTTGTCGTAGCCGGTGATCGCGACATCCTCTGGGACCTTACGCCCG
>JAJZYO010000046.1 GCA_021798075.1 Actinomycetes bacterium | reverse complement strand
AAAGTGACCGATGACGGGCGTTTCCTCGTCATAACTACCACGCGCGGAACCGACCCCTACAGCCGCGTCGAGGTGCTTGACCTCTCCCGGCCCGGTCCTTGCCGGGTCGTCCTCGTAGCGGGCTTTACGTGCCGCGCGGAAGTGGTGGCCAACGTGGGGACGAAGTTCGTCCTCCTGACCGACGAGGGCGCGCCCAGGCAGCGCCTGGTCATGGTCGCCCTCGAGGCGCCGGGTGCCCCGGAGGAGCTGGTTGCTGAGCGCGAAGCCGTCCTTGTCTGGGCGGGCAACTGCGGGGGCCGCCTCGTCTGTCACTATCTGGAAGACGCCTGCTCGCGCCTGCTCGTCTTCGAGCTCGACGGCAGGTTCGTAAGGGAAATAGCACTACCCTCTCTCGCCTCGGTCGCCCCCGATAGGGAGGGTGCCGCGGTGAAAGGGCGTGCTGGCAGCGCCATTTTCCACTACGAACTACGCAGTTTCTTGGACCCCGGCTCGCTCTGGTCACATGACGTCGGAAGCGGCGAGACGCTCTTGGTGCGCCGGAGCGAGGCGGCGTTTGACCCGAGCGGCCTCGTTTCCGGACGGGTCTTCGTAACCGCGAGCGACGGTGCCCGCTTACCCCTTTTCTTGACGCGACGCCGTGACCTCGCCCAAAACGGTGAGGCTCCTGTCCTGCTGTACGGCTACGGGGGGTTCTCGGTACCGATCACGCCCGACTTTTACAAAGATGGCGTCGTTTTTGCCGAGCGAGGAGGCATCTTCGCCGTGGCGGTGCTGCGCGGCGGTGGAGAGTACGGTTCGGCCTGGCACGACGCCGGTAGGCTCGGTAACAAGCAGCGCGTCTTCGATGACTTCTGCGACTGCGCTCGGTGGCTCGCCCATTCCGGTTGGACGCGGCCCGGCAAGACCGCGATAAACGGCGGTTCGAACGGTGGGCTCCTCGTCGGGGCCTGCCTCACCCAGCACCCCGAGCTCTTTGGGGCGGCCGTGGCCGAAGTTGGCGTCCTCGACATGTTGAGGTTCCATAAGTTCACCATTGGCTGGGCTTGGAAAAGCGACTTCGGGGACCCCGATGACCCGGAGCAGTACGGCTGGCTCCGGGGCTACTCTCCGCTTCACAACCTGAAGCCGGGGATGTGTTACCCGCCGACGCTCCTCATGACAGCCGACCATGACGACCGAGTCGTGCCGGCGCATTCGTTCAAGTTCGCTGCCGCGATGCAAGCAGCCTTGGCCGATGGCTGCGGGCCGGTCCTGTTGAGGGTCGAGAGCTCTGCAGGGCACGGGCACGGAAAGCCGACTTCCAAGTCGATCGCCGAGCGGGCCGACGTACTCGCGTTTTTGGACGAGGTCCTGTTTAGCCACCCCTTGGAGCCAGAAACTTCCTAGACGCGCACCAGCGGTGGGCAGATATACCCACCGCCGGTGAAGGCACGACCCCAAGTTTAGATTTTGGGACCATCTCGGGAGCGATAACTACGCTCACGATCTTGGTAAGGACATTCACTCAGGGGTGTGCCGCCTAGACCGACCAGACGACCTGCGGGGCGAACTTCGCCTCGTCCTGCCGCCGCCTGGCCTGCTACCAGCCCGGCGGACCACCCTCCTCGGACGAGCTCAACGTTGCCATCGGCTCTCCTTTCCACGTACCTTGGAGCTCTCTTGCGAGGCTCAATACCAGCGTATACCGCTTCGCCGGCTTCGCGCTACCCCCTTTCCCCCTAATTTCGGGTTCCTTAAGGTTTGCATGGATTGACATGGAACGTCACGGGTGGTATCGTGGTAGTGCCTGGCTAGGTGGCCGGGGATCGCGGCCGGGACGCGGGTCTGACGGCTTGCCTCGTCGTTTGGTTCGACCACGAGAGGAGCACCTATGTCCAGGACCGTCGACCTTTTCCTCGACAGCGACCAGCCGCTCGAGCTCGTCGCCTCCGAGCTTTCGGAGCTGGCCGGCGCGCCGTTGAGCGCGTCCCCTGACCGCTCTCGTTTCGTATTGAAGTACAAGGACGTCACGGCTTATTTGGCCGAGCACGACTTTGTCGATGACGACGACTTGCCTTTGTCGGAGTTCCCCTACGTCCTGTCCGCGCAAGTGAGGGGGGCGGGTGAGATCGACCGCAGCCCTGAAGCGCAGTGCCTGCGTGAGCTGAACGCCCGGTGGCAGAGGGGGACCGGGATGCCTTCCCTCCTCGTGATCGACCTGGAGCGGCCAGACGCCTCCTGGCTGGGGCCAGATGGGCTGGGGCCAGACGGGCTGGGGCCAGACGGGCTGGGGCCAGACGGGCTGGGGCCAGACGAGCCGGCGGTGGGCGGGGAGTTGGCCCCGTGAGCGGCGGGCGCCCTTGGCTCTAGGCCGCCCAGCGAGGGCGGGCGCCCGATGGGGCCTTCCGCCGGTCTAGGTTGCGAACATGGCCATTCAAGTCGGAGACGAGTGGGCCTCCGACCTCGATGCGCATCTGAGGGAATGGGCCGCCGGCGTCGACATGCCCGACGCCGGCGCAGCGCTCGGAGGCGTGGGGAAGTTCCTCTCGTCGGTGCCGCCCGGTTACCCGGAGGCCACTCATCCAGAAGAAGCAGCGCGCGATTGGCTTGAGATGTTCCGCCTCGCCGAGGGAGGACGCAGCACCGACCGGAGGGATGGGGCTGATGGCCCGGGTGGGCGGTTCGTGGTGGCCGTCCAGCGCGCAGGCGTCAGCGGTGGTCCCGCTGGCGACTTCCGGCTCCGACGAGTCGGCTCGAGCCTGTTGGAGCTTTCCTCTCTCGTCCCAGCGCTGGAGACCTTCGGGCTGGCGGTGGTCAATTCCGTGCCGTGGCGTTTCAGCGGCCTCGGGCCGGGGGGATCGCCTCTTTACGTCGACGACATCGGCCTCCGTCTGGGGACAAGGGCAGACCTGAGAAGCGGTTTCGAGGTGCGGCGCGGCGAGGAGCGGCTTGTCAGTGCCTTGCAGGCGGTCCTGGCCGGCGCAGCGGACCAGAGCTCGCTAAACGGGCTCGTCGTAACGGCGGGCCTTGATTGGAGGCAGGTGAGCCTGCTCTCCGCTTACCTCGCCTACCGCGACGTCGTGGGCGGCCCGCGGGGAGCGGAACGGGTCGAGGCCATGAAGGACGGCCTCGTGCAGTACCCCCGGGTCGCTTCGTCCATGGTGCGCCTCTTCTCTTCGCGACTGTGCCCGGCCAATGGCTCTGAGTACGCCAATGGCTCGGAGTACCAAGACGCGGAGCAGGCAGAGGCGCGTGGAGAGGTGCGCTCCGCACTTGAAGAGGTGCCCGATCTCGCTCACTACGAGGCGCTCGAGGAGCTCTTGTCGATCCTGCTCGCTACCACCCGCAGCAACTGGGCGCTCGGGCGCGACGAGATCGCGCTCAAGTTTGCGAGCGCCAGCATGGACTTCCTCCCGCTGCCCCGCCCTTTCGCGGAGGGGTTCGTGTGGTCGACGCGTTTCACGGGGATCCACCTCCGCTTCGGCCCGGTGGCGAGGGGTGGGATCCGCTGGAGCGACCGCCAGAGCGACCTGCGCGCCGAGATCCTCGACCTCGCCAGGGCACAGGTAAAGAAAAACTCGCTCATCGTGCCGACCGGTGCCAAGGGCGGGTTCACACTTCGATCCCCGAGCGGCCCGGCCTTGGAGGGTGGGGAGCCCAACGGCTCGCACGCGGGCGGCTTGGGCTTTGACAACAGGCACTCCGGGGATTGGGGCCGCGGGGATTGGGGCCGCGGGGATTGGGGCCGCGAGGATTGGGGCCGCGAGGCCTACCGGCGGTTCGTGAGCGCTCTGCTCGACGTCACGGACAACGTCGTAGATGGCAAGGTGCGCCGGCCCGAAGGGGTGGTGTGCCTCGACCGAGACGACCCCTACCTCGTTGTAGCAGCCGACAAGGGAACGGCGAGCTTTTCCGACATTGCCAACTCCGTCAGCGCCGAGCACGGTTACTGGCTCGGGGACGCTTTCGCGTCGGGCGGAAGCCACGGCTATGACCACAAGGCGCTTGGTATCACTGCCAAGGGTGCATGGGTAGCCGTCAGGCGGCACTTTCGCGCCCTCGGGATGGACGTGCAGCGGGATCCCCTACGCGTGGTCGGCGTCGGTGACATGTCTGGCGATGTCTTCGGTAACGGGATGTTGCAGAGCACGGCCATCAGGTTGGTCGCCGCCTTCGACCACCGCCATATATTCGTTGACCCCGACCCCGATGCGGGCACCTCCTTCGCCGAACGCTCACGCCTCAGCCAACTCGATCGTTCTTCTTGGGCGGACTACGATCTTTCGACGGCTTCCAAGGGTGCCGCCGTCTTCTCCAGGCAGGACAAAGAGGTCGACTTATCCAAAGAGGCCCGGTCCGCCCTCGGAGCCCGCTCGGGGCCGCTGACGCCGCCGGATCTCGTGAGGGCGGTGCTCGAGGCCCCCGTAGACCTTGTCTACTTCGGCGGGATAGGCACCTTTGTCAAGGCTCCCGGGGAGAGCGACGCCGAGGTGGACGACTCCGCCAACGAGGAAGTCCGCGTCCTGTCAGATGGCGTGCGGGCGAGGGTGGTAACAGAGGGCGCCAACCTCGCACTCACGCAGCGAGCGCGCGCCCTCTATGCCCGCCGCGGTGGTCGTGTGAACACCGACTTCGTCGACAACGCTGCGGGCGTCGCGATGTCGGACCGCGAGGTAAACCTGAAGATCCTCCTCGGCTTGGCCGAGGGCCGGGGGCTGCTCGGCGAAGGGGGACGGGACTTGGCGCTGGCAGAAGCGGAGGCGGGAGCGGCCGCTGCCGTCCTCGCGGCCGTGGAGCACAACATCGTGGCGCTCGACCTTGGCGCGGCGACTGCCGGCACCGACCTGCCGGCCTACGAGTCGCTAATGGCAGACCTGCGTTATGAGAGCCTGCTCGACCCCGAGGTGGAGTCGCTTCCCGGTGCAGAGGAGCTTGCCCGTCGTCGCAGCGCAGGCGCCGGCCTTTCCCGTCCCGAGCTGGCCGTCGTGCTCGCACACGCGCGAAGCGAACTGGCCCGCAGCATCGTGGCGTCACCCCTTGTGGCCGAGGCGTGCCTGTTGCCTCTCGCTCGTTTGTATGTTCCCGAACCCCTCCGTGCTCGCTTCGGCGACCTGTTGACCGAGCACCCACTGTTCCCCGAGATCGTGGCGTCCCAGCTGGCGAACGAGGTCATCGCTCGCATGGGGGGCCTCTGGGCGCACGAGGTAGCTCGTGAGGACGGTTGCGAGCCCTGGCAGGTTGCCAGTGCGTACTGGGCTGCTCGCGAGGTGCTCGGATTTGGCGACCTGTACCCCGAAGTCGACGAGGTGTCGGGGACCTTGTCGCTTGAGGCCGAGCTCGAGTTGCGCGCGGCGCTTTCACGCGGTGTGGGCCGGCTGGCCCGCTGGTACCTCTCGAAAGGGATCTCTTTGACACTTTCCCTGGTGCTCGGGCGAGACCGCCCGCTGGCACTCCGTGCCGCCTCGCTTGGCACCGCACCCGGCGACCCCAACCCAAGTGCCCGTGGAGGCGAGATGAGGGCAGGTGAAGACATGGTGGCCTACCTGGTAGGGCTTGGGGTGCCGGTCGGCATTGCGGGTCGCACTGTCGCTGGTACCCGTGCTGGCGCCTTGGGTGAGCTGGGTGAGGTTGCACGGGCCACCGGGAGGAGCCTGGAAGAAGTCGCCGCCGCCCATGACCTGGCCGCGGACGGCCTCGGGCTTGCAAGGGTGGCTCGGGTGTTCGCCGGTTGGCAACCCGCCGAACGCTGGGGCCGTTGGCACCTACACGTCTTGGTCGATGACCTGGCTAGCTTGCGAGCCAGCGCGACCGAGGCTGCCCTGAAAGCCCACCCGGGTATGACGGCAGTGGACGGCGTGAGGGAGTGGCTGGGAGAGCGGCGAGACGCCGTGTCTCGTGCCGCTCGTCTGGCCGAGGAGTTGGAGCTCTCGCCCAGCCCAGATCTGGCGCTGGCGAGCATCTCACTAAGGGCAGCCCGGGCCGCCGTGCCGGCACCGGCCGCCTGGAGCGATTAGAAAGGTCCGGCGTGAAAGTCGCCCTAGCCAACGACCATGCCGGTTACCCGCTCAAGGTGCTCGTAGCCGCCCATCTGAAGACGATCGGCCACGAGGTCGCCGATCTCGGGTCCCATACGACCGACCCGGTCGATTACCCGACGTACTGCGCAGCCTGCGCACGCCAAGTGGTGCGGGGTGGGGCCGATTTCGGGATAGTGATCGGTGGTTCGGGCCAGGGCGAGCAGATGGCGGCCAACAAGGTCCACGGCGCCCGCGCTGCCCTCTGCCACGACGAGTACACAGCCCGCTTCGCCCGCTTGCACAACAATGCCAACGTGCTGGCCCTCGGCGCTCGCATCCTCGCGCCAGAACTGGCCTTCGACGTCGTGGACGTCTTCTTGACGACGTCGTTCGAAGGCGGCCGCCACCAGGCTCGCATTGACGAGATGCTCGCCATAGAAGCCGAGGAGTGCGGAGGTAGCACGACCTGACCGGGCAAGCTGGGCCCGTTGGCCGCGCTGTAGCGGACGGGGCGCTGCGAGTGGAGGGCATTGAGCTCGTGCGCGTCCGCCTTCCTCTCGCCGAAGAGTGGTCGAGCTCGGCGGGCACTTTTTCCCATCGTGACAGCCTTCTCGTGAGGGCGGTGCTCTCTTTGCCGGGAGGCGAGGTCGAGGGCTGGGGCGAGTGCCCCGCCCTGCCGGCACCGGGCTACAGCAGCGAGTACACGGAGGCCGCTGCCGAGGTCTCTCTGCGGTTCTTGGTACCGGCCCTGCTCGGGGCGAACATGGCTGGTGCCGCCGACGTTGCCCCAGCTCTTTCCACGGTGAAAGGGCACCCGATGGCGAAGACGGCCTTCGAGGCGGCAATTGCCGATGCGGAGCTCCGAGCCGCGGGCGTTTCCATGGCGACGTACTTCGCCGGGGCAAGCGAGATCGAGGGTTGCGTTCCCGCACCGTCTGTTCCCGCCGGCGTCGTGATCGGCCTGGCCGGCAGCCTTGCGGAGCTCCTCGATGCGGTGGGCCGGTACCTGGACGAGGGGTACCGCTCGGTGAAGCTCAAGATCTCCCCCTCCTTCGGTCCGGCACCGGAGCTCGCCCTGTCGGCCGTGCGCAGCCGCTGGCCCGACCTCGTCCTCGCAGCCGATGCGAATGGCGCTTACGAGGGCCTCACCCCGGAGGAGGCCGCATCTGAGCTGTCAGGGCTGGAACCGCTCGGCCTGGCCTACATCGAGCAACCGTTGGGTGAGGACGACCTGGTGGGTCACGCCCGGTTGGGGCGCCTCCTGACGACGCCGGTCTGCCTGGACGAGGGGCTAACTAGCTACGGGCTCGTGGAGGCGGCACTGGAGCTCGGCTCCTGTTCCGTCGTGAACGTGAAGCCGGGCCAGCTCGGCGGCTTCCTGGCGGCGGTGAGGGTCCACGACCTGTGTACCCGGAGGGAGGTCGCCCTTCGCCTCGGCGGTATGGTCGAGACCGGTGTCGCCCGAGCTGCGAACGTTGCCCTCGGTTCGCTTCCAGGCTTCACGGTGCCGGGGGACCTTTCTGCTACGGGCAGGTTCTTCGAGGAAGACCTCGCCGGGCCCTTAGCGCTCCGGCCGGACGGGACGATCTCAGTGCCCGCCGGCGCCGGGAGCGGAGTGGAGGTGGACCGCGACTTGGTGGACCGGGCGGCCTTCTGGCGGCGGTGGTGGCCGGCGGGTTGAGTGGCCCTGATGGTTGCAGCGGCGCGGTGCGCTACGGTGCGATGCGATGACCTTGCCTCTTTGGGGTGACAGGCCTCCGCGAGGCGCCGACGGGCCGGCCCATGGGCCGGCTAATGGGCCGGCTAATGGGCGGGGCAGCGCTTTGCCCACCCCCCCTACCCGGCGCGAGCAGGGACCGCGGCTGGTCAGCCTCGTGCAGCTGTCGCGCGAGATCGCTCGTTCGCTTGCGACGGTCGGGCGGGTGGCCGTCGAGGGAGAGGTCTACCGGCCCCACAAGAGCCAGGGAGGCTGGGTGTTTTTCGTGCTGAAAGACAGGACTTGCCAAGTGTCGGTCGTCTGCCCTGCCCGCAATGCCCGTCGTTGCCGTGCCGTGGAGGGCGAAAGGGTGCTCGTGGCCGGTTCTTTGATGTGGGCCAATGACCGTGGCCAGGTGACCCTCGAAGCGGAGGAGGTGTCGCCGGTCGGGGAGGGGGCGGTCGCTGCGATGATCGCCGAGATCCGTTCGCGCCTGGCTGCGGAGGGGATCCTCGGACGCCCGCGACGGCCCCTGCCGCGTCTGCCCCGCCTGATCGGCGTTGTCTGTGGTACCGACGCCGCCGTCCGTAAGGACATCGAGTCCGTGGTGGCGGCGCGCTTTCCCGGCTACCCGGTCGTGTTCGAGGAGACGAGCGTGAGCGGGCCGGGCGCTGCCCTGTCGATCGTCGACGCCCTGAAGAGGCTGGCGCGCCGCCCCGGCGTCGATGTCGTGGTGCTGGCGCGTGGAGGAGGCGACGCTACCGCGCTCCTTCCCTGGAGCGACGAGGACCTTTGCCGCCAGGTTGCTGCCACCCCTGTGCCGGTGGTCTCCGCCATCGGCCACGAAGGCGACCGCCCTCTCTGCGACGACGTCGCCGACCTGCGCTGCGGGACCCCTTCCATAGCTGCACACACCGTTGTCCCCGACCGTCGCGCGCTCGAGGACCAGCTGGCAGAGCTGCTTGACTCCGCGTCCCGGAGCCTAGAGGCGCGGCGCCTGCTCGGGCGCGAGCGCCTGCGGGGTGCAGAGATCAGTGGGGCGCTGACGGCCGGCATGGAGCACGCACGTACCCGTCTCGGTCACGCCCAGGACCGCCTGTCGTGGGCGGATCCTCGTCGGGGGGCGGAGCTGTGCCGGCGGCGGCTTACGGCCTGCGACTGGCGGGCCCCGTTGATCGGCCAGCTCGGCGAGGGGCACCGGCGGCTCGAAGCTGCCCGCCGTCACGCTTGGTCCCTCTCTCCCCAACACGTCGTGGAGAGGGGCTTCGCGATCGCCCGGAAGCTGGACGGCACGGTGGTGCGGGACCCCGCCCAGGTGCAGGCGGGCGAACGGCTCGACCTGCAGGTCGCACGGGGCACCATCGAGGTGCGGGCGGGCAAGGGCGAGGCCAAGTGAGCTTCGACGCGGCGAAGTTCGACCCCGAGCTCGCCGGGGCACCCGGTCGGCTTGACGAGCTCAGCTTCGAGCAGCTCCTTGACGCTTTGGAGTTGGTCACGGGCAGGCTGGCGAGCGGCGAGCTCGGCATAGAAGCAGCGACCGACCTCTACGAGCAAGCTGAGATCCTTCACGCTGCGGCCGAGCAGCGCTTAGCGGCAGTCGAAGCGAGGATCGAGCGCCTCCGCGGCGCCCAGTAGCCGGCGCCCAGTAGCCGGCGCCCAGTAGCCGGCGCCCAGTAGCCGGCGCCCAGTAGCCGGCGCCCAGTAGTCTCTCCAGGCGTTGGGTACGGATTGATTACGCCAGGCGGCATCAATCCACGCCCAACGCCGGCTGGACATGGAACCGAGGGTTTCCTTGCCGGGTAGTCGATGGCGTGCGCCGACCACTTGCCGCGACAATCGCGGCTGCCGCCCTGACCCTCGCCTCGCTCACTGGCCCGCTCACTGGCCCGCTCACTGGCCCGCTCACTGGACCGCTCACTGGCCCGCTCACTGGCCTCTTCGGCACCGGCTCGATCGCTGAGGGGTCAACGCCGGCCCCGGCACCCGCGAAGCCGACGGGGGCTGCGTTTGCTTGTGGTACGCCTAGCTACGTGCACCCGCAGGATAAGAAGGATGCTTCGGTCCGGGTCACGGTCTCTGACGGTGGGGTCAGTGCGACGTTCACTGCCCTCAGCACGACACGGGGAGGAGGCGGGCGCGTCGACGCCTTTCGCCACGCCGGCTTGACCCTGAAGGCGCCAGGGCAGCCAGTGCGCAAGATGGCGATCTCGCCCCCGTTCGGCTTTTCGGCAGCGCCCGGCGCCACGATGCTGGCCTCGCTGACCGGCCCATCACAAGGCGGGGAGATATGCGTGGCGCGCTTCGCCGGCGGGGCCGGGCAGGCCGGGGCAGGGCGGGGCAGGGCCGGTCAGGGCGGGGCCGGGCAGGGCGGGGCTCGGGAGGTAACGGCCGTCCTGGTCGGCACCTACAGCGGTGGCGCCCACTGCTGCACGTGGGTGTACGCCGACGTGGTTGCCCCCAAGGGGGCCCTGCTCCCCAGGCCGGTGTGGCAGGACATCGGCAACCCCGGCGTCCGCCTTCGCGACTACGCCGGCTCCACGCTCCTGGTCACTGCCGACGATGCCTTCGCTTACGAGTTCTCGTACTATGCGGCCTCCGGCATGCCCGTTCGGGTGCTGGAACTGCGGGGTGGGAAGTTCGTGAACACCACGAGGGAGCACCTGAAGCTCGTCGCGGCGGACGAGCGCTTTTGGTGGGGCACCTACAAGAAGTACGTCGTAGCTAACCGCGCGCAGATCGGCGACGGCCTCGGGTTGCTCGCCCCCTGGGTGGCGGACGAGTGCCTCCTCGGCAACAGCGCTACGGCTTGGGCCACCATGAACCGCCTGCAGGAGGAAGGAGCGCTCAGCCCAGGCGTGGCCGGGTGGCCGCACGGGGCTGCGTACCTGAAGGCACTCCGCGGCTTTCTCGTAAAGGGCGCCTACTGCCCC
>JAJZYO010000045.1 GCA_021798075.1 Actinomycetes bacterium | reverse complement strand
TGCGGGACGTCTCCAACTATCGCGGCCGCCTGGTGCTCTGATTGGTCCGCTCCGACGATCATCCCATCGGAAAAGAACAAATTGCCCGCAAAAGAGCGGCCCCTCACGTGGAGGCGCCCGCTCATGTTGCGCTCACTTACCAACTCCAGCACTCCACTGAAGTCAAGGACATCGAAGGTACCTTGCAACGGCATCGGGCCCCATTCTGCCAGCTGTGGCCAAGCTGTGGCGTCATGGCGTCCCCAATGGCGGCGCAGCACTTTTGGCTTTGCGGTATGCCCTGCGTCACTATCTATCTAACGGCGCTGCGAGGCTTTCCGAGGTTCCTTCAAGGCGGCCCGCAGGGGGAGGTGGCGCTCGGCGCGCCTGGGGTCGCATGGCGGCGGCGCCACCGGGAGGCAATATTGGCAAGGTGCTTCTCGAGCCCTTCCTCGCGACCTCACGCGGGTCAGACGCCCTCTTCTACCCGCTCGTCTTTTGCCATGTGGTCTGTGCGTTGGCGGGCTTCGGGAGCATCGGGCTCGCCGGCACCTACGCGAGCCGGGCTGCCCAACTGGCTGAAGCCAGTGACGGCGACGGGGACGGCTCACGTCGCGTCTCCCCAGCCCAGACGTCCCCAGCCCAGACGTCCCCAGCCCAGACGTCCCCAGCCCAGACGTCCCCAGCCCAGACGTCCCCAGCCCAGCCAGCCCAGGTGCCCCTGGCGGGCGCTCCAACCCCTCCGAGCGGCACTGGTGCCTCGGCGGCCGCTCCCTCCAGTGCTGCCCCTTCTGCGGCCGCTCCCTCCAGTGCTGCCCCCGCCTCGTCGGTCCCCGTTGCCCGCGCCCTGGGTACGCCAGCGGTACCTGGCCAGCCGCCAGCCCCCGGCTCTGGCGCCGCCGCGACTACCGCGAGAGAGGGGGAGGCACCCACGGTCGACGAGAGCGCCCCAGGCAGCACAGGGGCCCAAGGCAGTGAGGGGGCCCAAGGCAGTGAGGGGGCCCAAGGCAGTGAGGGGGCCCAAGGCAGTGAGGGGGCCCAAGGCAGTGAGGGGGCCGGCAGGGGAGGCCTCGACCCTGAAGCGGAGGAGCTTCTCCGCTACTTTCGGAGGCCGGCGCGCTTTTGGAAGGCAGTGCTGGCCGTACCGGTGTTCGGCGTGCTTGCGCTACTTGCCCAACCTGGTGGCGGGTCCCTCGACCAGGTCTGGGACCTCTCGGCACTTCTCATATGGGGCTGCGCTTCCCTAGTCGCCGCTGGCATCGTGGCACCTTCGCTTCGCCAAATGAACGCCGTCCTGGTCGCCCCGGGCCTGGATTGGCATGCGGTGCCGGCCCAACGGGCCCGGCTCAGCCGTTACGGCCACCTGGCGAGCCGGGGGGCAGCGGCTTGCGACATCTTGTTTTTTGTGGCGCTCGCCCTCATGATCTGGAAGCCTTAGCCCTTCTGCCGGTCGGGCCCGAGAGCGATAAAGCCCGAAAGTCGGACGACATAATGTTGGATTTTGATGTACGCGTAAGGTGAAGTTACTTTTCCTTAGGCCACTGGGCCCGCTAGCGTTACGTGTTCATGCCCCCGGTTTTGTGCGAGAGCCCGCAGGCCGAGCGGGCCAGCGATTGGCGTGCCGCATTCGACGAAGTGCAGTGGCAAGGCGGCGCTAAGCCAGGCAAGCACCCCGAGCGGGCCCGTTATCGCGGAGTGCCCGTCGAAGAGCTTGTCTTCGATTACTGGATGGCGCTTGTGTCGCGTGCCCTCGATGAGCGTGAGATGACGCTCCAAAAGCAGAGCCGTGGCTTTTTCCACCTTGCAAGCGCCGGCCACGAAGCCCTTGGTATCGGTATGGCCAGGTCGTTGCGCCCCGCTTATGACTGGTTTTTCCCTTACTACCGGGACCGGGCGTTCGTGCTTGCCATCGGCGTCAGCCCGCTCGACATCCTCCTGGCGGCTGTCGGGGCCGCTACCGACCCCGGGTCTGGCGGCCGGCAAATGCCGTCGCACTGGAGCAGTCGCCGGCTCCAAATCGTGAGCCAGTCGAGCCCAACAGGGTCCCAGTGCATACCCGCCGTTGGCTGTGCAGAGGCCGGCCGCTACATCGTCGCGCATGCCGGGGAAGGCCTTTCTGGCTGCGTGGCAGCCGAGGACGAGATCACCTACGTCTCCCTCGGCGAAGGCGCGACTTCCGAGGGTGAGTTCTGGGAAAGCCTGAATACAGCATGCTCTTTGCGGCTCCCAGTGCTCTACGTGATCGAGGACAACGGCTACGCGATCTCAGTGCCGGCACGCCAGCAAGCCCCTGCGCCCATTTCCGATCTAGTGAAGGGCTTTCCCGGGCTCTCGGTCCACCGCTTTGACGGGTGCGACTATTTCGCGGTGAGGAAGAAGTTTCCTTCCATAGCGACCGCTCTTCGCAAAGGTGAAGGCCCAGCGCTCGTGCATGCCACGGTCACTCGGCCCAATTCCCACAGCAGTTCTGACACGCAGGGGAAGTACCGCCCAGCCCACGAGCTTGAAGATGAGGCGCGACGTGACCCGATCTTGGCGTTGGAGACTGCCCTTTTGGCGGCAGAGGTGCTCTCGGCGGACGCCGTCGCAGGGCTCCGCGACGTTGCTTACAGGGTAGTTGCCGACGCGGCGAAAGAGGCTTTGGCCGCTCCGCGGCCCGACCCCACGACTATAAAGCTCCACCTGCTCGACCTGCCGGAGGTGAGCCCGGAGGAGAGCGAAGAGAGCACATCGGGTGCCGGCCCGCTGCTCGTGCGAGAGCATGGGCCCCAAGAGGGGGGCGTCGACGAACCGCCCGTGGAGTACGAGCAGGCGCCCGCGGTCAACCTTGGTGAAGCCATCAGGCTTGCGCTCCACGAGGTCATGGGTGAAGACGCACGGGTCAGGGTTTTCGGTGAGGACGTGGCAGATGCCCCACCCGAACTGCTCGAAGAGCTCCCCGGAAAAGGAGGGGTGTTCGGTACCACGCTGGGCCTCCAGCGCAAGTACGGAGAGGACCGCTGCTTCAACACGCCACTGTCAGAGGCCAACATCGTCGGCAGGGCGGTCGGCCAGGGCATACGGGGCCTGCGGCCCGTTCCTGAGATCCAGTTTTTCGATTACATCTGGACCGCTATGCAGCAGGTGAAAAGCGAGGCGGCCACGATGCGTTGGCGGAGTGCCGGCACGTACTCGTGCCCCATGGTGCTCCGGGTGCCGATCGGTGGGTACTTGAAGGGAGGTGGCATATGGCACTCCCAGTCAGGCGTCTCTATCTTCGCCCACGTGCCGGGGTTGGTGGTAGTGATGCCGTCGCGCGCCGTCGACGCCGTGGGGCTCCTGCGTACAGCGATCGGTTGCGAGGACCCGGTCTTGTTCCTGGAGCACAAGCACTTGCTCAGGCAGCGCTATACGGAGGGCCAGTTCCCCCGCCAGGGGTTCCGCATCCCCTTTGGGAAAGGACGGGTGGTGCGCGAAGGCCATGAGCTGACCGTGGTCACCTATGGCGCGACGGTCCAGCGTTCCCTGGAAGCTGCCGAGCGGACGGGTGCGAGCGTCGAGGTCATCGACCTGCGCACGATAGTGCCTTGGGACAAGGAGCTCGTGGCCGGTTCCGTCGCACGCACGGGCCGGCTCTTGGTGGTCTCAGAGGACAACCTCACCTGCGGGTTCGGGGCCGAAGTGGCGTCCTGGGCGGGAGAGCACTGCTTCTCCGACCTCGACGCTCCGGTTGCCAGGGTGGGGGCGGATGACAGCCACGTGCCCTACGAGCCCTCGCTCGAGCGAGCGGTGCTCCCTCAGGTCGAAGACATCGAGGCGGCGGCGCTGCGCCTGCTCCAGTTCTGAACCGCCCCGCTCGCTAGCCAGCGGTCGGCGCTGGCGCGCTCGCCTGGAGCCTAGCCAGACCAGCCGTCACGGGGCCCAGCCGTCAGAGGCCCAGTTCCGGGAGGCTCCAGTTCCGGGAGGCCCAGTTCCGGGGGAGCCCAGCCGAGGCCGAGGCTCCCAGCCGTTCCATCCCAAGCCGGCCTCTTGGCCCTTGCCTCAGTGGCCTTGCGTGACTACCGGCCGTCCGCGACGGTAAAGTTGGGGTCGACAATGGCACGTACCGCGCTTTCGTTGGCGCGTCTCGTCTTGGTGCTGGCCGTCTCGGGGGCCATGCTCGCGGTCACCCTCGTGGCGATCGGCTACTCGGCGAACCGTCTTGTCAACGGGGCCGCGACGGGCCGCGCGCTACCGCTTGGCAATCTGGTGAGCCGCCCCAACCTTCCCTCGGTCATCTACGGGGCCAACGGGCAGGTGCTGGCGACGCTTCGCTCGGCGCAAAACCGCCAGCCAGTACCTCTGAAGGAGGTGTCGCCTCTACTGATCTCGGCGGTGCTTGATACCGAGGACCACAGCTTCTGGGTGCATGGGGGGGTCGACCTAGAGAGCATTGCGCGGGCCTTCGTCGCTGACATCAAAGCTGGCGGGGCAGTCCAAGGAGGCTCGACCATCGCTGAAGAGCTCGCCAAGATCGCTTACCTCTCCGACGAGAAGACCCTCACGCGCAAGGTACGCCAGGCGGTGTTGGCCGAACGCCTCGAGCAGAAGTACACGAAGACGCAGATATTGGATGCATATTTGAACACCGTCTACCTAGGTAGCGGTGCCTACGGCGTCCAAGCGGCTGCCGAGGAGTACTTCGGGACGACCGCAGCACGGTTGGACCTCGCCCAAGCCGCCTTGCTCGCCGGGCTCATCCAGGCACCTAGTGGGTATGACCCGGTGTACAACCCGACCGGCGCGAAAGCGAGGCGCGCGGAAGTCCTTTCGCGCATGGTCCACTACAAGTCGGTGACGCCGGCGGCCGCGGCGCAGGCGGCCTTAGCACCCTTGCCTACATCCGTGCACGATGCCCCAGGCCTTCCTTACACTAGTTATGGTTATTACGTCACTGAAGTCGTGAACCAGCTCCTCGCGAACCCTGCTCTTGGTGCTACTCAGGCGGAACGCGTGCAAATGCTTTTCTCGGGTGGCCTCCAGATTTACACCAACGAGGACCCATCACTTCAGGCCTATGCGACCAAAGTGGCCGCGGGAGACATCCCCGCGGCCCTAAATGGAGTAGTTGCAGCATTTGCCGTCATTGACCCGAGGGATGGTGCTGTGGAAGCTCTCGTCGGGGGCCGGAGCGGCGGCTTAGCCTATTTCGATGATGCGACCCAAGGCGAACGCCAGCCTGGCTCGGGGTTCAAGCTGTTCACCTTGATCGGAGCCTTGGAAAGCGGTTACGACGTTTACGATTCTATCTTGGCAACGTCGCCTTGCGCTATCCGTTTTCCCGGCGTTCCCCTCCAGGATGGCTATAATTTGCAGCACCTGCTCCATAATGACCCCGGGGACCCCAACGGCGCGGTGACGATTGTAGAGGCCACTGCCTTGTCCATAAACTGCGCATACATGAGGCTCGGCAACGTGGTCGGGCTACAAAAGGTCATAAATGTGGCAAGGAGCATGGGCCTTACCGACCCGACGCTTAATCCTTCCAACCCTTCGCTAGTGATCGGTTCGGAAGCCGTTAGGCCCATCGAAATGGCGGCTGCTTATGCGACAGTGGCTGACGGCGGGATCTATCACAAGCCGAGTTTCATAAACAAGGTGGTCGCGCCCGGAGGGCAACTCATATATAGCGGCGACTCAATCGGGCGGCGAGTCTTTTCCGAGCAGATCGCCGCCGAAGCGACAGTCGCGCTGAGGGCCGTGGTGCAGTACGGCACCGGCACCGGCGCAGCGCTTCCTAACATCGACGTTGCGGGCAAGACGGGTACTACGGAGCACAGTGTGGACGCATGGTTCAACGGCATAACGCCGACGCTCGTGTCGTCTGTGTGGATCGGCAACCCCGCGAGCGAGGTCCCGATGTACGTCAACGGGGTGGAGGTCTTCGGCGCCAGCTACCCGACCCAGATCTGGCACGACGTCATGGCTTATGCTCTTCAGGGCGTGCCCTATACGCCCTTCCCGTCGCCCGAGCCCAGCCTTATGCCCCCGGTCGAGTACATAGACCCCCCGTCGCTCCAGCGAAACGACCTGATCTCGCACGGCGCGCTCCCGCCACCCCCCACCACGACGACGACCACGACCGTCCCGCGCAAGCACCGCGCCAAGGGCGGGGCCCTGACTGCCAACGCGACGACTGTCTTTTCGCCTCCTCCCGGGCCTGGCGTCCACCTGCAGAGGGCGTCGAGGGGCTCGCCGGCTCCAAACACTGCGCCGGCAAGCACGGCGCCGGTAAGCACGGCGCCGGCAAGCACGGCGCCGGCAGTGACGCCTGCTAGCGCGCCGCACCCGAACCCGCGCCCCGCCACTTCTCCGGGTGCCGCGAGCCCACCGCCGCCCGCCGGCAAGGCGAGGCAAGGAGGTATCCCCTGATGACCGCGCCGGAGCTGGCCAACTTGCTTGCGCTCCAGGACCTTGACACCCACATAGACCAGCAACGTCACCTCCGGTCGCACCTGCCGGAGCGAGCCCAACTGGCCGAGGTGGAGGCGGAGCTCGAAAAGGTCCGGTCCGCTCGTTCCGAGCTGGCGGTAACACTCGAGGAGGTAGCTGGGCGCCAGGCAATGGCAGAACGGGAGCTCAGGGCTACGGAGGAACGCATTGCTCAGGTGAACTCCCGCCTCTACGGCGGCACCGTGTCGGCAACCCGAGAGCTCCAGGCCATGGCCGCAGACGTAGAGGGCCTGAAAAACCGTGCCTCGGCGCTCGAGGACACGGCTCTCGGGGTCATGGAGGAGCGCGAGCCGCTCGATGCCCAGATGGCCGTGTTTGACCAAGAGATCGCTCGCCTGGGCGAGCGCGGAGAGGAGGTCCAGGCGAGGCTCCGCGTGGCCGAGGCCGCCGTGGACGCCCAACTTCGCGAGCTAGAGGGGGGCCGTCCTGGGCTCGCGGCTGCGGTGCCGGCAGAGCTCCTCAGCGCGTACGAGCGGCTCCGCGGACGGCTTGGGGGTGTAGCGGTGGCACGTTTGGTGGGCGGTCGCTGCGACGGTTGCCACTTGAGCTTGCCTGCTGTGGAGCTGGACCGCATCCGGCACCAGCCGGCCGCCAAGGTCGAGTACTGCGAGCAGTGCGGGCGCATCCTCGTGGTCGGTGACTGAAGCGCTGGCTGGCTCCACGGTCAGGGTCGGGACGTGCTCTTGGGCAGACCCGACCCTCGTGAGGGACACCAATTGGTACCCCAAGCGCACGATGAGCGCGGCCGAAAGGCTGGCTTATTACGCGAGCCGGTTCTCCGTCGTCGAGGCCGACTCGACCTACTACCGACCCCCGAGCCCTGAGCTGGTGCGCTCGTGGGCGGAGCACTCCCCGGAGGGGTTTTGCTTCGACATCAAGGCCTACGGCCTTTTCACGGGGCACGGTGTGGACCCGGCGACGCTGTGGCCCGACATAAGGGGCACCCTCGGCCGCGAAGCGGCCGAGAAGCGCCGCGTCTACGGCCACCACCTCCCCCCTAGCTCGCTCGAAGAGGCCTGGAGCCGCTTCGTGGCCTCCCTCGCACCGCTTTTTAGGACTGGCCGGCTCGGAGGCGTGCTTTTCCAGTACCCACCGTGGTTCACGCCCAAGCGCGCCAACCGGGAGGAGATCGGACGGCTGCCTGAACGCTTGGGTGGGCTCACGGCTTGCGTTGAGCTGCGTTCACCCATGTGGCTGGAGGAGAGCGAACTTGGGCGCACCCTGGCGCTCTTGCGTGACCTCGGGCTCGCCTTCGTCGTGGTCGACGCCCCCAAGAGCTCGGGGCTCCCGAGCGTGGTGGAGGCAACGAGCGAACAACTCGCAGTAGTCCGTTTCCACGGCCGGGCCGACAGCACCTGGAGCTCGCGTGAGGCGACCGCCGCCGAGCGCTTCCGCTACCTCTACAGCGACGCCGAACTGGAGGAGTGGGCACCCCGGGCCAAGCGCCTGGCGCACCTCGCTTCACGGGTCCACCTCCTCATGAACAACTGTTACCGGGACTATGGGGTTCGCAACGCCGCCCAGTTGGCTGCGATATTGGCGGCCGACCGTGATCCCGGCGGGGATGGGCCTTGAGGCACCGATGTGCTTCTGCCGGTGTGTTTCTGGCGCCATAGCGGGGGTAGGGAGCGCGAAAGGGCCAGGCCCATTAGCATGTATGCCTGCCGGCTAGTCACAGCCGGGCGTTGGTTGAGATCGGCGGGTGGTCGGCAGAAGATCGGTGAAAGGCGGCCTAGATTTGGAAGACGCAACTAAAGGGCAGGAGACGAGCCTCACGGGCCTGCGCCGTGGCTCGGAAAGCTCCGTCAAGTTCCCGTGCGCTGCCATCCTTGTCAGGCTCCTAGGCGGCCTGGCAGAGACCGGAGCCATAGTGGCGAGATCCTTGGTGACGGGGGCGGCAGTGACGGGGGCCGTAGTCGCGGGGACCGTAGTCGCGGGGGCTGCTACGGCCGGCGCGTCCCCGGTCCTAAACGGGGCCGCCGCCCTGCAATTGGCAGCCTCCGGCACAGCCGCGGGAGGGCAGGCTGGAGGTGGCTACGGGGACGCGACACCTACAGCCGCCGGGCAGCCGGGCATTGAGGCCTTCGGCACCGCCAGCACCTATGGCCACCTTCCGGCCTCGATGTTGACTTCGCGGGTCATTGGCATCGCCTCCACTCCAAACGGGCAGGGGTACTGGGTCGCCACCCCCGACGGCGGGGTGTTCAGCTTCGGTGACGCCACATTTCACGGCTCGCTTGGCGCAGGCACGCTGAACGTGCCGGTGGTCGGCATCGCCCCGACGCCTAATGGCAACGGTTATTGGCTCGCCACCAGCGTGGTCTCACAGTTGAGCCGCTGCAAATCGAGCCAACTTTCGGTTGCTTTCGAACCGGCTGAGTCAGACGGAGGTGCTGCTGGGTCGGTCGGGCTCACCTACCAGTTCACCAACAAATCGGCCTATTCCTGCACTTTGCACGGCTACCCTGGCTTCCAGATGCTCGGGGCGCAAAGCCGCCCGCTCGCCACTCACCTGTGGCGGCAGCCCGCGACCGGCCCGGTACCGACGGTGACCCTGCCCCCCGAGGGGAACGCGTGGTTCCAGATCGAGTACCCGGCCCAGACTGGGTACGGCAACTTGCACTGCCCGACTTCCACCTCGGTAGAAGTAACCCCGCCAAATGCCCACCACCAAGTGTTCCTGAGGACCGGCGAGGGAGCGCACCTGCAACCCTATGGAGGCACGATCGAGCATCTCCACTGCGGGCAGGTAAGCATTACCCCCGTCGCCGCCGCGCCCCCAGTGGGCGCAGGCTCGTCCGCCTTCCCTGCCCTCGAGGTCTGCGGGGTGGGCGCTCCCGTAGCGGAGCCGAGGTCGTTCACGATCGCCTGTGCCGATGGCAACTCGAGGGCCGAGGACCTTAGCTGGAGGTACTGGGGAGCGACCTCGGCGATGGCGAGAGGCATATTCACCTGGAACTTGTGCGTCCCCTACTGCGCCGCCAGCAAGACGTGGGGCACCAGGCCAGCCAGCTTCACGCTGTCAAAACCCAAACCCACGTCCCGGGGCTCGTTGTTCGAGACATTGACGGTGAAGCTCGAAGGCCCGCTCCCAAAGGGGATGGAGCGCGTCCAGGTTTACAACGAAGCCCCCGTCAATCTCGCGCGATGACCAGGCAGGCCGACTCAAATTGGCACTGCCCTCACGGGGTGAGGAGCTTGGTCACCCGCCGGCGGCTCACCTCGCCGGCCAGAAGAGCGAGGACGCTTAGGTAGATAATGTAGCCGAACGCGGAGGCCGAGGGGTGCCCGAGCGAAAACTGGCGGCACAGCGCCACCCCGGGGTAGAGCGGCAGCGCCTCCACCACCAGCTGCAGCCAACGAGGTAGTTCCGATAGCGGGTAAAAAGTGGCCGAAAAAAGGAACAGCGGCATAGCTACCATTTGCACTTTGTCGAAGTCGGTCCACGAGCGCATGAAACAGCTCGCGGCGAAGCCGGCCGAGGCGAAGGCAGCACCGACCAGGGTCGCCGCGGGCAGGCACATGATCGCCCACCAGCTGCGGACGTCGCCGAGGGCGGCCATCGTCGCCAGGAAGACCCCGGCGTAGAGGAAACAGCGGAAAGTCGCGAACCCCACCTCGGCGACGGCTATGTCTGTGGGGCCGAGCGGCGTCGCAACGACGGCGTCGTAGAGCTTCGCCCAGTGCAATTTGGCGAAGATATTGGTCGTGCACTCGTAGATGGCCCCGTTCATGGCAGAGGTTGCGAGGAGGCCCGGCGCCACGAACGCGGCGTAAGGCACGAGGGCCCCGCCCGGTCCCGGAACCTTGCCTACTAGGTGGCCTATGCCGATCCCGATCGAAAGCAGGTAGAGGATGGGCTCCAAGAGCCCGCTCGCCCAGACGTAGGGGACCGCCCGCACCTGGACGAAGAAATTGCGGGCGACGAGGGCCGATGGCCGCCGGGCGCGCTCGGCGAGGGATGGGCCCAAGGTGAGGGAACTACGGGCCATCAGCGCGAAAGCCTCACCCGGTAGCTACGTCTCGCGAGGACAAGCCCGATGCCCGCGACCCCTGCCAGGTACGCGAGGTGCCCAAGGCCAGCGAGAAGGCCGAACTTTCCCGCATAGAGGCTCCGTGATAGCTCGACACTGTGCCAGAGGGGGAGGGCATAGGCGACGTAGCGGAGCCCGATAGGCAGCTGGCTGACCGGGAAGAAGGTCCCCGAAAACAGGAACAAGGGCAGCATGAACAACCGGAAGACGACGGTAAAGGGCTGGTCGTGGCGTGCCCTCACCGAGTAGGCCGCGAGCGGCGCGGC
>JAJZYO010000044.1 GCA_021798075.1 Actinomycetes bacterium | reverse complement strand
ACCCACGCGCAGGGAAAGAAGATCACCTGGAGAGACGGGGTAGACTGCCTGAAGGTGCTCGGCAGCGTGCGCCTGCGGCCGCGGCTGTCAGAGCCCGAACAGGTCACCGAGACTGCCCCGCCTGTGCCGGCTGCGGAGCGACACGGTGTCGGTAGGGCGGCCGGCGCCAGCGGGGCGCAGCGCAGGGGCGCCCTGCGCGTGGTCGGCGAGGCGGAAGGTGAAGGCGAGGAAGTGATATCCCTCGACGAGCCGGACTCGTCAAAAGGCGGTGCTGACACAGCGTTATTTGCTGGCAGCACGGTGAGCGGCCGCGGGGCGGTGCGCGACAGGCGACCGCACGCGCACGAGGTGTCTCGGTGAGCGCTCTACCCGAACCCGACGCGGAAAGCGTCTCGGTGGAGGGCCCGCCCGTGGCCCGCACCCGGCCAGGACGTGTCGAGAGGCGGGCAGAGGCGCTACTCCCAACCGTGTCGATCATCGTCGTCTCCAAGGACGAACCCCAGCTCGCGGAGACCCTAGCCGCCCTCGGTCACGAACTGAGCGCCGAGGCCGGCCGGGGGGTGTCCGCAGAGAGCGAGGTGGTTGTCGTCGATGCCTCTTCTGGCCGGCTGGACGGTGTCCGATCGGACCATCCCTGGGTCGGCTGGGTCGATTTCGACCCAGCTCCTGGGGCCGGCGTCACTATTGCGTGCCAACGCAACGCCGGCGTGAGGGAGTGCAAGGGCGACATCGTCGTGTTCGTGGACTCGGGCTGCGTCCCCTGTGAGGGGTGGCTCGGCCACCTGGTGGCGCCCATAGCGAGGGGGGAGGAGCTCGTGGTGAGCGGGCGAGCCACGGGGGCACACAACACCTTCGAACGGTCCATGCCGACCGGGAAGCTGTTCTACCTGGAGGAGGCGCCCACCATCAACCTCGCCGTCCATCGGAGCGTCTTTCAGACCGTCGGAGGCTTCGACGAGGGCTTCTCGTACGGCTCGGATGTCGATTTCACCTGGCGCGTGGTCGACGCCGGCATACGTATCCGCTACGAGCCGCTCGCCAGTGTCGAGCACGACTGGGGCGGTTTCCGCCGGCGGATGCGCCGCGCTCGCCAGTACGGGGCGGCAAGGGCTCGTCTCTACCGCAAGCACCCCGAAAGGGTGTTGCGGGCGTTGTACGACGACCCCGTGCCCTTCGTCTACCCGCTCTGGCTCCTCGGTCTCCCGATTGCCCTGCGGCGGCCCGGTTACCTGCTGTTGCTCGCCCTGCCCCTTTGGAGAGCGCGTAAGCATGCCAGCCCGGCGGAGGTCGTGCTGGCGCACGTGCTCCAAGGGGTGGGGAGCCTCACCGAGGTGACCTGCTGGGCAGTCGGGTGGGGCGCGGCACGCACCAGTTCTTTGGACATTGCGAGAAGGGCTTTTACCGGCAGGGTCGGCTCCGCGAAGAGCTGGCGCAGTTCCGCCCTTGACTGAGCACTTCGCGCCTGGCGCGCTCGCCAAGCAGGTCAAACGTTCCGGTGCCCTGCGGCTCGGATCTGCTGTTTTGGCGGTGGTGGCGGTAGGCGCTGTCCTCCAGTTCGGCTCGCCCCTCTGGCGGCGAGCCGGGCTCGTCCCGGTGGCTCAGCGCTTCGTCGCGCTCTCTCTCCCGCACCCGAGGGACCTCCCAACCCACCTGGGTCCAGGACGCCGCCTCGTTTTCGACTTCGACGTGGCGAACTACACCGGCGCCGCCATCGAGCAGCCGTGGCGCGCCAGCGTGGTCGGCACAGACCGCAACGCGTTCTTGCTCCGCAGCGGCACAGTGGCCGTGCCAGCTGGCGGGACCAGGTCGGTCGAGGTCTCAGTGAGGGTGCCGCAGCATGTTTCGCCCGCCCTAGTAGAGGTCGGCTTGCCGGGCCGGCACCTGGCGCCGGTTGAGTTCCACCTGGCCCCCGTACCGTCGCGCGCCGCACCCGGTCCCTCGACGCACGCGGCCAGCCCTTCCGGAGTCCCACCGGGAGCCGGAGGCCGATGAGCACGCTCGTCGTCCCCGAACCTGCCTTGGCCGGCCCTGAGGTGGGCTCCGGCATGGCTACTTCGGCGAGCCAAGGCATTACCCCTCGGCGCCGGCCGGGTGACCTGGTCACGACGGCGTTGTTGCTCGGCGCGCTCGACGTAGCGGTCTCGCACCCCCACTTCTTGGCGGCGCGTCTGCTCGCCCTCGCGATCGCCCTCCTGCTGCCTGGGGCGTTAGCAGTCGAAGCGGCCCGGGCGAGCTTCGGGTCCCGCTACGCACAGGCGGCCCTCTTGCTCGGGGCCGGGGTGGCTGTGATCATGGGCCTCGCCTTGGTGATGAGCACAGCACTACCGCCTCTCGGTGTCGAACGACCTCTGGACCGGGAGCCCTTCGCCATCGGGCTAAACGTGGTCGCTGCCGCCCTGGCACTGGTCTGCCCCAAGGGGCGTGACCCCGTGCTCAACCTGGTGAAGCCCTCCGAACCCTTGCGTTTCGGGCGCCCCCGGCCCTGGCACTTGGTGCTGCTTCTCCCGGTACTAGCGACCGTCGGCGTCGAACGGCTCAACTCCGGCCACAGTGCTATCGTCGTCCAGCTGACCATAGGAGCTTCGGCCCTCGCCCTCGTCGTCGGTTTCCTGGAAGCCCGGGCCGGAAGGCATCAACGCGCTCAGACTGTCTTGTTTTGCACCGCGCTCGCCCTCTTGTACCTTTTCTCGTTCCGGGGCAACTATCTCTTCGGTTACGACGTCCAGCAGGAGTTCCAGCGGTTTTCATATACCTTTGGCGCCGGGCGCTGGTCACGCCCGGCGGACGGGGACCCCTACGCGTCGATGCTGTCGATCACGGCACTGCCGGCGGCTCTCTCCAAGCTCACTTCTATTTCGGGCATGTACCTGTTCAAGGGCCTCTACCCGGTGTTCGTCGCGCTCGTGCCGGGGCTGTCCTACGAACTGGCGAGACGTTGGCTTAACGGAGCCGCGGCGTTTGTGGGCGCGGCTTACATGATCGTCCTCACTGACTTCTCTAGCCAACTCGTGGCCCTCGCGCGCCAGGAGACGGCCTTTTTGTTCTTCGCCCTCCTCGTCGTCGCCCTTTTCGCGGAGGAACTGAGCGGCAAGCGCCGCCAGGCGGCGATCGCCGCGCTGTTGGCCGCCCTTGTCGTGTCGCACTACTCGACGTCGTACGTGGCCGTCGCGTTGTTGGGCAGTACATGGTTGGGCTACGGGGTGCTTCGTCTCGCCCTGAGGCGCCGGGCGGCACCCGCGGTGGGCCTCGTCACGGTGCTTCTCGGCGTCGGGATGGTCGTCGGCTGGGACGTGCTCTACACGCATTCCACCCACAACGTCACCAAGTTCGTGGCCTCGATGGCGGTCCAGGGGCTGCGCATCCTGCCCTACGGTAAGGGTCAGTCGCTCATCCAGCGTTACCTGTCGGGCAACGTCGGGACCACGATGAGCCCCGCCCGGTACTACGCGGCGGTGGGGGCGGCGGCGCGCGCCTCCGAGCCCTGGTTGCACCCCTACCCCGCTTCCCTCACCCGCCTCTACCCGGCCCACGCCGCCCCTCCGACATACAGCCTGCCTGCCCTGTTGCCCGGATCTGCGACGATCATGAAAGACCTCGTGATCCTCGTGGACGAGTTGTTGCTGCTCGCGATAGCGTGCGGTGTCGCCCTGTCCTTCCTGCGACGGCTGACCAAGCGCGGGGTGCGCGCGCCGCTCGAGCTGTCGGTGATGATGCTCGCGTTCCTGGCGTTCTTGGCGCTGATCCGCCTTTCGGGTACAGTCGCCGGCTCGTACAACGCCGACCGGGCACAGTTGCAGGCCTCGATCGTCCTGGCGGTTGCGCTCGGCATGAGCGCCGAGTGGCTGATCGTGCGCCTCCGGGCCGGGGCGGTGCTCGTCGCAGCGCTCATCTTGATGTTGCTCGCTGGTACCGGCGAAACGGCGGTCATTACGGGCGGCCCCCCCTCGGCCATCTTGGCCAACTCCGGCACCCAGTACGACTATTTCGTAATAAGCAGCGGCGAGGTGAGTGCCGCTCGCTGGCTCGTGGCCAACATGGGCCCCCACCATGTGGTCTATACCGACGACTTCGGGCCCCTCAGGATCTGGGACGCCACGAGTTTTGCGCCCTTGCCCCACACGTGGCTCACGCCGACGGCCCTTGACCGGGGGGCGTGGGTTTACGCCACGGCTTCGGACGTGGTCCAAAGGCGCGCATATGGTTCGATAAGCGGAGCGCGCGTGTCCTACCGCTTCCCCGCGAGGTTCCTGCACCACGTGGACGACCTTGTCTATTCGGACCCGACCGCACGTGTCTACCACTGAAGCCGTCCGTCAAGGCCCGTCCCCCCCCGGCCACGCCCAGGCTTGTGCGCCGGTCAGCTTCGTCGTCATCGCCTACAACGAAGCGCCCAATATCGAGCGTTGCATCCGTTCGGTCCTGGGCCAGCGGGGTGCGCCAATACTCGAGGTGGTGGTCGTCGATGACGCCTCGACCGACGAGACACCCGCCATCGTGGCCGGCCTTGGTCGCGAAGACCGGCGCGTGAAGCTGGTACGCCTCGCGACGAACGGGGGCCGGGGCAATGCGCGCGCTACGGGGGTGGACAGTGCGAGCGGGCAGTTCGTAGCCATGGTCGACGGGGACATCGTGCTGCCTCCCGATTGGCTCGAGCGGTGCCTCGTGTCGCTCCAGGGCCATCACGCGGCTGGAGGAAAGGCGGTGCCCGATGGTGATGTGGCCTACTTGTGCCGTACCTTCCGCCTATCCCCCCGAGGCCGCGCCTCCACGATGACCCTGACCGGCAACAACGCTCTTTTCCGGCGGGAGGTTTTCGACCGTGTCAGCTTCGACAGGGATCTCGGCGAGGGGGAGGACATCGCCTTCAACCATGCCATGGCCCGTGCCGGCCTCCGGTCCACCCTCGTGGCCTCCCTGACCGTGGACCATCGCGAGAGCAAGTCGTTTTCCCAGTCCCTGCGCTGGCTCTATCAAAGTGGCAAGGGTGGCGCTCGCCAACTCGAGCGCTACCGCCAGGTCCGCCTGCCGGACCTCGCCTTCGGCGGTTTCTTGGCCTCGCTGGCGGCTGGGGGAGGACTGGCCCTTACTTCACGCGCCAAGAGGTTTGCCGTCGGCCTGCCCCTGGCGTGGCTTCTCACCGTGGCCACGGGGCACATGCTCGCCTGCTTTCGCCCGTCCCGGGGGAGCGCTTGGCGCTTTGTGGTCGCCACCCTGGTGGACGCGCTCATGGTCGGTTCGTACAGCGCCGGGCGCCTTGCCGGGCATTTCTTCCGCAGGCTCGGGACATGACGGTGGTCGGCCCTCGGGCGGGCGAAAACCGGGTGGGCGGCACGTCAGGGGAGCTGCGGGCTGGGCCCGACCGTTCACGGCCGAGCGAAACGCCGCCCTCAGGCCCCGGTGGTGAGAGCAGGCGCCTGCCCCGGCTCAGGCGCCACCGGCGCAGTGCCGTCGCCGTGGCTTTGCTCCTTGTTGGCGCGGGTGGCGTGTTGGTGGGGCGAAGTCTGCTCACGAGCCCGACGTATTCTTCCATCTGCGTGTACCCGCGGGAGAGCATCACGACCCTGGGGCAGGTCGACGCCCTCACGGGCCACGTCTATAGCTGTGTGATGGCCTACGACAACGCGAACCCCACGTGGGCGACATGGGAGGTGCCGTGGTTTGCCACAACCAAGATAACCGACCGCAATTGGGCTGACTGGGTGCGCGAGCGCTCCGGGCGGAGGCTGGTCATAACCATCAGCCTGGTGCCCTCGGACGTCCCGCCCAACTGGCGCCAGATCTGCGCTTCAGGGGGTTATGACTCCTACGCGGCAGCCTTGGGGCGCAACCTCGTGAACGAGGGCCTCTCGCGCTCCGTGCTACGGATCTCGCCGGAAGCCAACGACCCCGGCTCGGGCGTGGCTTGGAACGGGGGTACGCCCGAGGACATGTCGGCTTGGGCAAAATGCTGGGCGCAGGAGGCAAGAGCGATGGCTGTCCCTGGCTCGCACTTCCTCTTCGACTGGACCGTGAACGCCGGCTACGAAGCTATCCCGTTTTCGGACTACTACCCTGGGAACTCTGTCGTTGACATTATAGGCATCGACGCTTACGACTCTCTTGTCAGCGGCCAGCAAGTGCCTCCCGGCCCCGAGCGCTGGCGCCTCCTTAGCCGCGAACCGGGCGGTATCGAGCAGCTGGTCAAGTTTGCCAAGGCGCACGGCAAAGCTCTGAGCGTCCCCGAGTGGGGCGAAGTTGCTCCGCCTGCAGGCGGCGGCGACGACCCCTATTACATGAAGCAGATGGCGAGGTTGTTCAAAAGGGACCACGTAGTGTACGAGAGCTACTTCGACGAGGACGAAGGCGGCACTCTGCGCCTCGGCCAGATCCCCGAGTCGCTCCGGGTCTACCAGGAGATGGTGCTCCATGGCTGACCGGCTCAGGGTCGCGCTCGTGACCGACGGCTTGTACCCGTTTTTCGCGGGAGGCAAGGAGGTGCGCCTCTGGGAGCTGGCGCGCCGTATGGTGTCCCGCGAGATCGCGCTCGAAGTGCACACCATGCGTTGGTGGTCCGATGGGCAAAGCGTGCCCGAGTGGCACGGCATACCGCTGCGCGCGGTGTGCCGGCCCTGGGCCATGTACGCGGGACCACGGCGTTCGATCTGGCAGGCGGCAATGTTTGCCTTGGGGTCGGTGCGCCTCGCGACAGCCAGTGCGGACGTGGTCGATGCCGACCACATGCCCTACCTCCACCTCGTTCCTCTCTGGCTCGTTTCCCGGCTGAGGGGTGTCCCTCTGGTCGTCACGTGGCACGAATGGTGGGGAGGCGAGTACTGGTGCCGGTACCTGGGCCGGATGGGGCGTATTTCTGCGGCTGTCGAGAAGCTGTCGGCTCGCTGCGCCGACCACATCGTGGTGGACTCGCCCGAGACCTACCGGCGCCTCCGGGCCGAGGGCATCCCGCCGGAGCGGGTGTCGCTTCTGCCCCTCGGTGCCGACCTCGACGCTATCGCGGCAGCCCCGCCTGCGCCCGAGCCATGGGACGTGCTGTACGCGGGCCGGCTCTTGGAGCACAAGAGGGTGGACGTGCTGCTAGACGCCATCGCCGTACTGCAGGGACGAGGCCGGGACCTCCGCTGCCTCGTCGTGGGCTCCGGCCCAGAGGAGCGCCGCTTGAGGAAGAAGGCACTCGAACTCGGCCTGGTTGGCGTGTCCTTCGCCGGGTCGCTACCCCGGCAGGCCGACGTGTGGGGCCTCATGAAGTCGTCGCGCATCTTTGCCTACCCGAGCGTGCGGGAGGGTTTCGGCTTGGCTGTCCTGGAGGCGCAGGCCGCGGGCGCCACGGTGGTCACGACGGACCATCCCGACAACCACGGACGGCTCCTCGTCGAGCACGGGTCCACGGGCTACCTGTGCGGTACGGGGGTGGACGATCTCGCCGAAACCATAGCGCTGGCGCTCGAGCAGCCCGCTTGCCCTGAAGCGCTCCGAGCCCACGTGGACGGGCACTCCTGGGCACCGCGAGCCGCGCAGCTGGCGGAGATCTACCGGAGGGTGGCAAGAAGGAGGCACGGTGGTCGCTGAAGACCGAAGCCCTGAGCTCTCGGTCGTGGTCTGCACCAACCGCAGGCCCGAGTGCCTCGGCAAATCCCTCGAGGCCCTGCAAGGCCAGACCGTCCGGGACCGGCTCGAGGTCATCGTGGTGGACGACGGCGCCCCAGCCCCCCTCGGCACCCTCTGCGGACGCTTTGAGGCGAGGCTCCTCGTGCACCCGAAAAACCTCGGGCTCGCGGCGGCGCGCAACACCGGGTGGCGCGCTGCCAAGGCGCCCGTCGTGGCTTTCACCGACGACGACTGCCGCCCCGCCCCGTGCTGGGCCGAAACCCTCCTCCGCGCCTACTTGGACCCCTCGGTCATGGCCGCGGGTGGTGAGGTCAGCCCCTGCGGGGTGAAAGGGCTGCTTGGCCGCTACTACCTGCTGAAGCCACCGATCGCGCCGTTGGAGTCGGAGCTGGCAGGGAGCCCTTCACTGGCGAAACGCTTGAAGCTGTACCTGCTCTCCAACGTACGCGACGGAGCAAGGTCCGGCCGAAGGGAAGTCTCCTCGCTCCCAGGGGCAAGCATGTCGGTACGCCGGTGCGCCTTGGAGGCTGTCGGGGGCTTCGACCCCGCTATCCGCTTCGGTGGCGAGGACGAGGACTTTTTTTACCGCCTCCGCCGGGAACTCCCTGCGGCCAGGCTGCTCTTCGAGCCCGCGGCTCGGATGGAGCACGATTTTTCGGGTGGCACGGTCGACATGCTGCGCCGGGCCCGGTCCTATGGGCGGGGCAACGCCCGCAACTTCGTGAAGCACCCCGATTGGGGGCCGACGTTGTTCCCTGTCCCGCTCGCGTTCTTGGCCTTCGTGGCCGCCGGGTCCCGTCGGCGCTGGCTCCTCCTCGCGGCAGCCTTGCTGCCCCTGGCCGCGTCCCCCCGCTGGACGATCAGGGCGCTCCGCCAGCGGAGCCCCGGCCTGGCCCTGCTGGCGTGGCTGCAGTTGCTCGAAGAAGCCAGTTCCGACGTCGGCTTCGTGAGCGGTTATTTCCTGGCGCGGCGTCGACTGGGAGCGGCGCAGTGAGCCTCACGGCGGCGGTGGACGCTCGCTGCCTCGGGAGGCCCGGCATCGGGTTTTACGCGGTTGCCCGGGCCATTGTGGACGAACTGGCAGCCGACGGCTGGCACGTGGCCCTCGTCACCGACAAGGCCGAGGGCGCTCAGCGCCTAGGTCGCGAGTACCCGGCCGCCGAGGTGGTCTTGCTGCCAAGGACCACATGGCTTTGGTGGGAACAGGTGCAGGTGGCTCGCTGGCTCGCCCGCCGGCGGCCCGACCTCTGGGTGGCCCCGACCAACTACGGCGTCCCGCTCTTTCGGCCCGCGGAGGTGAAGAGCCTCCTCGTGGTCCACGACCTCATCCCGCTTCTCTACCCACGCACCTACCTCACGACGAGGCCACCATGGGCGGCCATGTACCTGGTTTCCCTTGGCACATCGCTCCTCAGGGCGGACCTGGTCGCCTCCATATCGGACGCGAGCGCCCATCAGGTGTACCGTTTCTGCCGCCGGCGAGCGCCGGTCTCCCACCCGCCTGTCCCCGAACGCCTCGGCGCGAGGCCGCCGTCTCCGCTACAGGGCCGGCGTTTCGTAGTGTTCAACGGCGGCTTCGACTCGCGCAAAAACGTCCCACAGCTTCTCCACGCCTTTGGCTTGTTCCGTGCCAGCCCCGAGGGCGCCGGCAGCCTGCTCGTGATCATGGGCGACCGCGACGACCTCGCCCGGCCGATGCTGGCCGAGCACGGCCTCGAGGCCGCCTCAGTGGTGACCGGTTACGTGGCAGACGAGGACAAGTGGGCCTACCTGGCCAACGCAGTCGCTGTTGCCTACCCGTCGAGCTACGAAGGTTTTGGGATCGTGGCCGCAGAGGCGTTCGCTGCCGGCGTCCCGCTCGTGTGCGGGACGGGTGGAGCGCTCGCCGAAGTCGGCGGCGAGGCAGCCATTTTTGTGGACCCAGCCAGGCCGTCGTCGATCGCGGAGGGCCTGCGCCGGGCCTGTGACCCAGCCGTGCGAGAGAAGGCTGTCGTGGCCGGCTATCGGCAACTGGAGATGCTCCGCCAGCGCTCGGGCGGCTGGGCCCGCCTGGCGCGCTCGCTCGCCGGCCCGCCAGACGCGACAAGGGCTCGCCGGCGCCCTCGACCTAGGCGGCAGCCGAGCGCGGCGGGCCCTGGCGTAGCGGGGGTGAGCGAAGCCTGATGCGGATCGCTGTGTGGCACAACCTGCCCTCTGGCGGGGGCCAGCGAGCCCTCTACGACCATGTGAGGGGGCTCGTACAAAGCGGCCATGAGGTGGAGATCTTTTCCCCACCGACGGCGGACAGGAAGATGCTCGACATCAACGCACTGGCGCCGTACCACGAGGTCCCGCTCAGGCCTGCTCGCCTCAGCCGGGCAGACGTACCGGCATGGTTGCGCCGGGCTGTGCCAGAGTGGCCCTTGGCCGCGAAACTGCGGGGGCAGGCCGACAAACTAGGGGCGGATTTCACCCTGCACGTCGCCCTGACACACGGCGAGATGCTCGAGGTGCTGGCCGAGGCCTCCTTGCTCACGTATGCGCCCCGGCTCGAGCCGTTCGGCTATGCGCCCTTGGAGTGCGGCGCAGCCGGGATCCCGACCGTGGCTATAGCCGAGGGCGGGGTGAGAGAAACCGTGGTAGATGGAGTCAATGGCTTGCTCGTGAGGCGGGATCCAAAAGAGATGGGCTCAGCCATTCGCGCCCTACTGGAGGATGAGCCGTTGCGGGGTTGCCTCGGGGAGGGTGCCAAAAAGGTAGTCGCAGAGCGCTGGAGCCTTGAAGCCGCGACCCGTCGCCTGGAGACAGAACTTTTACGGGCGGTGGGGTAACCTGAGATGCAAGCAGAGGTGAGCGGCAGGGCGGCAGTCGGGGACGCACCCGACCAGGAGGGCCCGCGCCTCAGCCAGGAGCCGGGCAGTGCGGGGAGGCACTTTGCCGGGGGAGAGGACCGCCGGTCGGTCCACCGCATCTTGTTCACGGGGGCAATGTGGAACAACCTCAGCTCCCTCGTCCCGCTCGCCATCACCACTGTCGTCACGCCGTACCTCATTCATGGGTTCGGTGTCGCGGCGTGGGGCCTGCTCGCCTTGGTGAACTCGATAAGGGTGTTCTTCGGGCCGTTCGGCGGGGGCCTCGGGGGCACGATGGGCCGGTACTTCGCGCTGTACGCGGGCCGCGACGACAGGGTGAAGACGACTCAG
>JAJZYO010000043.1 GCA_021798075.1 Actinomycetes bacterium | reverse complement strand
GACGAGCACCAACTGCTCGGCAGCGTCCTTCGGTGCGTCCTGTCCAACTCGACCTTCCCCGGAAGCGTGATGCCTTCCGCCCTCGCGGGCGCGCCGTTCGTGAGGCTCGCGCTTGCCAACGAAGAAGCGCGCGTCCCGGGGGAGTTCTGGTCCTCGCTCGACGGGCAGCTCAAGCCGGGCCTGCAGGTGGTGGTGACCCTCCCGGTCGCGGTGTTCGAGTGGCTTCCCGCCGCCCCACCGGCCGAATCCGTATCAGTGGCGGCGAAACCGCTGCTCCGGGAAGGGGAAACCTGGCCCCCGAAGGACAAGGAGCGAGAGGCAGGCGACCTAGCGTTGCTCCGCCGCCGGAGGAGCAACGGGGCCCTCACGATGGAAGGGCGGGCCCCCGCGCCCGGCACTTCGCTGCAACCCGGTGGCGACTAGGGGCAACCTGGCGTGCGCGCAGACCTGGACCAAAGCGAGCTCACGGCTTCGCCGGCGCAGCCGTTCGTACTTTGCGTCGGTCTCGCAAATACATCTCCGGTAATCGACGCCATCTCGGCCACGGTTGGAGGGCTGCCCGGGGCAACGGTCTCCAGCACCCCGGCTTCGCTCTCGCTCTTCCCTGGTACGAGCGGCACCTTGAGCCTGCGTGTCGTGCTGCCAAAGGACTTCCCCGCCGGCCGCCACCAAGCCACCGTCCATCTCCGCTCGGCCGTGCTACCCGAAGACGGCATCGAGCGCCCGGTCCAAATCGACGTCGCAGCTGCGGTATGTGCCTCCTTGACGCTAACGCCATCGACGAGGCGCGGGCACCGCAAAGGCAGCTTCGCGGTCCATTGCGCGAACGAGGGCAACATCGCGCTCGAGGTATCGCTCTCGGCAACCGATCCAGAGCGCGCCCTCCACCTCTCGTTCCATCCGGGCAAGCTCTTCGTAAAGCCCGGGGCCGTGGGCGAGGCCACGCTCAACGTCCGGGCTCCGCGACAGCTCTTCGGCTCTGAACGCGCCCGCCAGGTCAGCGTCTCGGCCAACGTGGCTGGTGCCCCACCACGGGACGCACGGGTCGGCGCCAGGGTCACAGCTATCTCTCGAGAGGCCCAGGCAACCTACACCCAGCACCCAAGGGTGTCGCGCGGCCTCGCGACGGCCTGCATCCTCGCGGCCATCGTCGTGCTTTGGGCCGCCATCTTCTCCTTCGGCCTGAAGTCAGTGCTCGCCGAACAGCCCCTCGCCAAGTCGGCACCCCTCTCGTTCTTCGCGCCCCTTTCCTCGGGCCCGTCTCGAGCCGGCGGTGGCGCGCCCGTCGCGGGCTTCGCGCCGAAGGACTTCGCCCCGCTCGGTGCCGCTGGATCGATAAGCGGCACGGTCACGTCTCCGGGCCAACCAGGCGGCGTCGGCAGGCTCACGGTCCAGGCGGTGGAGCTCGGCCCGGGCGGCGGCGCACCGGCCACGGCCGCCACGCAGGCGAACGGCTCCTATCAAGTCGCCGGCCTGTTCCCCGGGCACTACAAGGTTTCTTTCAGCGCCCCGGGCTTCAAGACCATCTGGTACGGCGGTGCCTCCAGGGAGCGGGCCGCGCGAGTCGTCGAAGTCGGCGCAGAAAGCACGCTGCAAAACGTGGACGTCGTCGTCCACGGCCTTCCCGGCAGCATCAAGGGCCAGGTCATGACCGGCGAGCTCCCGTCGCCACCGGTGCAGGTGACGGCCGTCGCCGTGAGCGCTGTCCCCCCAAGCGCGACTTCGCCCGCCCAGGGGGGCAGCTACGGTGCCATCGCCCGGGGCCATGCAGGTCACGCCCTTTCCGCCAGGGCTGGCGCCAGCGGGACGTTCAGCTTCGCGCACCTCGCCTCACC
Source organism: Actinomycetes bacterium (assembly GCA_021798075.1). Next base: position 9,186 of record JAJZYO010000043.1, on the reverse strand, counting down.
GGCCACCTACGAGCTCACGTTCCGCTCACGCCAATTCCTGCAGGCCTCTGAACAGGTCTACGTGGGTGGCGGCCAGGCCGCCGTCGCCAACACTGTCCAGCTTCAAGCCAACGCGGGGAAGATCGAGGGCACCGTGAGCGACGGTGGCAAGCCCCTCGGAGGCGTGAACGTGAGCGCGAGCGCTGGCGGCAACAGCTTCAGTGCGATCACTCCGACGGCCGGGCCCGTTGGCACGTTCTCCTTGACCGGCCTACCGACCCCCGCAACTTACCTACTTACCTTCACCAAGGCCGGCTATGGCACCGACACAGAGGCTGTGGACCTCGGCCCTGGTCGTGCGATCACGAAACTGCACGTGGCCTTGGCAGGCGGCGCGGGTACCGTCTCGGGGCGCGTGTTTGGCCCCAACGGTCAGCCACTCGGCGGCGTCGCAGTCACGGTCGGGGGCCAGGCCAACCCTGTCACCACGGAGACGTTGACAGCAGGATACGTCGGCACTTACACCCTTTCTGGTTTGCCAACCCCCGGGACCTACGCGCTCACCTTCTCCCGTCCAGGCTACGCGAGCGAGACGGTGGGGGTAGCGCTCGGTTCCAGAGGCCTCGCAAGAGGGGTCGACGTCACCCTGCCGGGCGCCCTCGGCCAGATCTCCGGCCGTGTCGTAAACGCGAGGACAGGGGGGGACTTGGCGGGCGTCAACGTGGTCATCACCGACGGGCCCACCACGGTCCAGACGACGACTACGCCTGAGGGCAATTACTCCCTCGCCGAGCTGTCGGCGGGCACCTATTCGGTCACCTTTTCCCTTCCCGGCTACACGAGCGAGACCGCCCTCGTCCAGCTGCGCCCCGGCAAAGTTAGCCGCCAGGACGTGTCCCTCAGGACCCGGCCATGACCTACGCCTGCTGCCACGACCCTCGGAAGCTGCACTCGGCCGGTGCCAGTTATGGAAGGCGCCGACCGTGAGGGTGGAGGCGAGCCCGCGTTCTGCCACGGCGACTCCCGGTCAAGCCGTCGTTTTCACGATCCAGGTCTTCAACACCGAAGAACTGATCAGCGGTCACAGCCTGCGGGTCCTAGGGGCGGACAGCCAATGGGCACGCTTGGACAAGGAGAAGCTCTCCCTCTTCCCCGCGTCGACGGGCACCGCCTTACTGGCAGTCAATTTCCCCAAGGGTTCGCCAGCAGGCTCGCGACGTGTGAGCGTCGAAGTGAAGGAGCTGACCGCCCCCTGGTCGGCCCAGATCGTGGACCTCGACTTGGAGGTGCCCGCCCAGCCGGCCATCAGCTTGAAGCTCGACCCTGCGAGCGTCTCGGCGGGCAGGCGGGCCTCTCTCGTCGCCCTCGTGGCCAACGCCGGCAACACGACCGAAGACGTCGAACTTGCAGCTACAGATGACGAGGCCAAAGTGGGCTTCACGTTTTGGCCACCCGTGCTCCACCTCGACCCAGGGGACACGAAGGCCGTCAAGATCGGGCTTTCAGCCGCTCGCCCATGGGTCGGCAGCCCCAAGGTGAGGCCGCTCTCGGTCCAAGTCGTGGGCGGGGCGCGAAACGGCACGAGTGCCCAAAGCTTCGGGTCGTTCGTGCAAAGGCCCTGGCTCACGCGCGGGCACCTGGCGCTCATCGGGTTCTTGGCCGCGGCGACGGTGTTCGCCGCCGTCCTCACCGTTACGCTTTCCCAGCTCGGTACTGCATCGGCCAACGATTCCAACGCGGTGATGCAGGCTCTCCAGGCGAGCACCAGCGCGCAGTCCGGGGCTTCGGGCGGGACCGGCGCCGGCTCGCTCGCTGGTGACATAACCCTGGCGTCGTCCCAGGGGGTCGGCGGCGTGACCGTCGACCTCTACGAGGCGGCGGACTTGACCATGCCGCTCGCGTCAGCGGCGACCAACCAGCAAGGGCACTACAGTTTCGCCGGCTTGGCGCCGGGCCCCTACAAGGTCGAGTTCCAGGGTGCTGGGTTTTCGCCCCTTTGGTACCCCGACAGCTCGACGCCCGGCGGTGCCAGCCCGGTCGTTGTCTCTTCGAGGCAAACGCTGTCGGGTATCGACGCCACCGTCTTCGGCCTTCCGGCCACGATCTCGGGAGTGGTAAGCGGGCCATCGCCGGGCGCGGCGACGGTGCGGGTCGAAAGCGGCGGGCCACAGCCAGCCACGGTTAGCTGGACATCGACCGACGCGGCGGGCAATTTCGTCCTTGCCAACGTTCCCACGCCCGCAAGCTACGAGCTGGTAGTGACCAAACCCGGCTACGCGGCCACAAACGAGCGCGTCACGCTCGCGAGCGGGGAAAACGACACCGGAGTGACCCTTTTCCTACAGCCCGGCGACGGCAGTATCGCCGGCAAGGTCTCGTCGACCTCCGGGCCGCTCGGGAGCGTGACGGTGAGCGCTACGGCAGCAACTGCCGGCGGCCCGATCACCTCCTCGACGGTCTCATTGTCCCGAGGCAGGGTTGGAACGTTCGTGCTCCGCAACCTTCCGACCCCCGGGACCTTCACCATCGTGGTCACTGCGCCCGGCTACGCGAGCCAGACGGTGACGGTCCAGCTAAAAAAGGGCGAGCACTTCCGGGGCCAGTCCGTCGTCCTCATCCCGGCAACCGGGAGCATCAGTGGAAAAGTCGGCCTCGCTGGCGGCGGCCCTGCCGGAGGTGTCAACGTTACGGTCACCGACGGCCAGCTCTCCATCTCAACCACAACCGTGAGCGTCATCGCCGGCAAGGGTGCAGGTGGCAAAGCCGGGAGCATCCCGAGCCACGATGGCTCAGCTCCTCTGGCGCTCGGCAGCTACCAACTAAACGGTCTCGCGGTACCCGGCACCTACCAGGTGACCTTCTCACGTCCCGGCCTCCAGACCGTCACGCGCCAGGTGGTCCTCGGCGCACCGCCACCGAGTGGGGGAGCGCGCCACGCCGCCATCTCGTACGCCGACCCGCTCGACGTGACGATGCAACTCGCGACGGCCGTCGTCTACGGGACGGTCGACGACGCGTCCGGCAACGGTGTCGGCCAGGTCACGGTGTCCCTTGCGTCGGGCACGACGAGCTACACGGTCACTTCGGCAAATATCCCCCAGCCCGGCGCATACGAGGTGGACGGCGTAGCACCTGGTACCTATACCCTGAGCTTCGCTCGTCCCGGCACCATCCCGATAGCCGCCGTCGTAACCCTGAGCGCGGGAGAGCGGCTCCGCTATGACCAGGTTGTAACTAAGCCGGCCTCCTCGACGACTACGACGACCAACGCCCCCCCCAAAAAGCCGACTTCCCCAGCGCGCCCCACCACAACGCTGCCACGGGCCACACCCACACCTACACCCAGTACCAGTACCAGTACCAAACCCACGTCCCGACCTGAGCCGACCACGACCGGCCCACCGGCGACACGTGCTCCCTCCACTACGACATCGCGGGCTGGCTCGACCACAACAGCGGCGACCGCCGCGACGCCCACTTCGACTACTGCCCCCAGCCCCACTACAACGCACCAGGCAACGCCGCCGGCCGTGCCCATCCCCAACACGACTAGCTCTACACCGCCCACGACTACCGCGCCCACGACTACCGCGCCGACGACGACCGCGCCGACGACGACCGCGCCCACGACTACCGCGCCCACGACGACCGCGCCCACGACTACCGCGCCGACGACGACTGCGCCGACGACGACTGCGCCGACAACGACCGGTTCCACCACAACGGGCACCACGGCTACGACTGCGCCGACGACGACTGCGCCGACGACTACGACTACGACTACTACCACCAGTTCCACCACGAGCACTTCCGTCCCGACGTCATGAGCAACTACGTCACCCGGAGCACCACCGACTCGGGCGTAGTCAGAGACCCCGGCTCCCGGCCTGGCGCCAGCTTCGGGACCGGCGCGAGCCAGCCGGTTTCGCTCGAACGCGCGCCAGCGGGGGACTGGCCAGCGCTCGCTCTCGGCTTCGAGCCAACGGTAGAGGTAGTGGCCGGTGAGCCGACGCGATTACCTCTCGCGGTCCGCAACGACTCTCCAGCCTGGGTAAGGGCCAAGGTCGACCTCGCCGGCCTCGCCCCAGGCTGGGTAAGCCTGCCACTGATCGTCGGACCGTTGGCGCCTGGCGAGACGCGAAATGCGAACCTCACGCTCCTGCTGCCAGCGGGCTACCCGCCGTGCCTCATTCCCTTGGCCCTGCGGGCAACTGCCCTGGGCCCCCGAAGTGGGGAACCCGTCGCCAGCCCCGCGTCAGCCCACGTCTACTTACGAATATCCGCTACCGCCACCGTCGTGCTGTCGGCTCCCGACCAGGTCCTCGGCACGAGGCGGGCACGCTTCGATGTCAGCGTCCAAAACCGCACCCGCGAAGCGCAGATAATCGAGCTTTCTGCCTCGAGCCGAGCCGGCGTCCATGCCAGCTTCGCCACTGGGGAACTGAGCCTCCCACCCGGCGCCACGGCTACCGTGCGCGCCCGAGTGGGCCACGCTCGCCCGGTGGCGGGGATACCTCGCCGCTACCCCTTCATCCTGCAAGCGAGGGCTAGCGGCGCGCCGGCTGTCACCCAAGCGACTTTCGTCCAAAGACCTTGGCTGCCAGAGTGGTCAATGAGGGCACTCGCTCTGGTCCTGACCGTACTCGTCTTTGCAGCCTTGGCACTTTTCCTAATAGCCAGGCTCAGCTCTGCGTACGGCCCCAAGGTCCTCCCGGCACCGCTGCTAACGCCTGCGACGTCGGTCCGTCCCAAGGCGCCTTCGGCGCCCCGGACCGAAAGGGCCCTCAGCAGGCCCCCGGCCCTTCAACGGGCTCGGACTTAGCGGCCACCCGGCGCGCCGGCGACGCACCCTGCTGGACGGTGTGGGCCAGCTCGTGGGCCAACAGCGACTGGCCAGAAGGAGTGGAAAACCCAGGAGCGGGACGCCCAAGGAAGATGTCGGAACCGACCGTGAAGGCCAGCGCGCCCACACTTTCGTTCAAGGAGGCTGCCTCTTCGCCTGAGTGCACCCGCACCGCGCTGAAGTCAGCTCCGAACGCCCCTTCCATCGAACGCCGAAGTGCGGGGGGGAGTTGAGAGCCGCCACGCCGAGCGGCGTTGAGCCTCGCTTCTTCGGCGCCTGACAATTCTCCGCCCCCTTCGCCGATTGGCTCACCAAGCGCTCTCGGGCCGCGGCGCGCCATTACCGATACCGGCCCCGCAGCTTGTTCGTCTCCAGCCGCATTGCCGAGGGAAGAGCTCGCGGCACCGGCACCCAAGCGCGCGACCACTTCCGCCGCGATGGCGTCTGCCTCGCGCTCGTAGCGGTCCCCGGCCGGGCTCACGGCCAACTTTGCCTGCCCCGCAGAAAGGAGCCGCGTGGTGGCCGCGTTGCCAGCTTTTCGCTGCAGGTCCATCGCCACTCCGGCGAGCCCTCCCGCCAGGCCCATCGGTGCGCGCTGGCGCCCGAGTGCGCCGGCGCGAGGCACCTTATCGCGCTGCTCGCGGGAGAGAGATAGGTCGTTCCCGGTCATCTACCCGACCTCCGTTCCATCTTCGTCAAGCGTAAGCGACCAAGAGCCATGCAACAAGGCCGATGACGACCAAGCAAGCGGCCGCCACCCAAGGCCACCAGTGCCGGCGCTGGGAGGGGACGAGGACCGGCTGGACTGGCACCGGCCGGGGGACGGGCGGGGGTGGCAGGTAGACCGGCGCCGGCGGGCGCGGGTGCAAGTCTGCCCCGCAGCGCACGCAGAAACCTTCGGTTGTGAGGTTCGGTTCAAAGCACCTCGGGCAGACGAGTTGTTCCGATATGGCCCAGCCCTCGGTCCCGGGGAGGCGGCGCCTGCCTCCTTCAGGCAGCTCTGCGGGCGACGCCGCCGGAACGGCACCCGGGCCCGTATGCCGCGGCCGCGCCCAGAACAACGGGTAGTCGCAAGTCTGGCAAAAACAATCCGCGTCGCGCTCTACCTCGTCGAAATGGCCAACCGTATTGCAAGTCGGGCACATGACCTCTATGGCCACCTTCACCACCCCTCCCGCGCTTTTTCGGAAGGCCATAGCTGGCGCTCCCCAACGAAGAGCTCCAGGCTCGCGTTGGCCGGGACTTCGTCCCTCACTACCTCGAGGAGGTCGGCGTCTGAGAGCCAGCCACTGGTCTCGACCCGTACCCGCACCCAAGGAGAGCACTCTTCAGCTCCACCTTGACCGAAGATCCCTCCATTGTCAACGACTTCGACCGCCCCGCCCGTGAGCAGTTCGAGGAGCCCCATGAGCCCCCGGCGAGTACCCCTCCACCACCGGAGCCCCGCTGCTGCCTTTACCAGGCGGCGCTGGTATAGATCATCGAGAGACGGGTCAAGGGAGGGAAGTGCGAGCCAAGAAGCGAGGAACCGCACCATTCCGGGCGGCGCAAGCGCGGGGTCCACAACGTGGCCCAGGTTGTCGATCCCGTCTACGTAGGAGGCGGCCTCCTCCTGGAAGATCGAAGCGAACCGGTAAAAGAAACTGTCGTCGAGCATCCCCACGGGGAGCTGACCAACCAGCCAGTCCGACCGGCGAAGCGCGGCGGGGACCAGGCTCACTTGACCACCACAACGCTGTGGCTCGGCGAGGCCCGGTGTGGCACATTAATCGCCTCGTCTCCTAGGACTGGCGAGGGGCGGGGGGCCGAGAGGAACAAACTGCGTTCGTCGAGGCGCAGCACCTGCTTGGCCTGCCCATAGCGCTCACCGCAACGCAGGTCGCACTCGAAGAGGAGCACTTCGTCCACCCGTTCCACCCCAGGCAGCCGCTCGAGCAGCTCGGTGAGGGATGCGGCGTTCAGGTCAGTGTCCCAGGGCCACCCCTCGCCGTCGAAGCCCCCCACGAGCGGGTTGACCCAGGAGTAAAGGACTTCCAGCGCGTCCGATCGGATCCGCGCCATGACCTGGTCGCTTGCGGTCGGCGAGGCATGGAGGTGGGTAGCCACCGTGACGCCCTGATAGTAGGGAGTCGAGATCTCGACCGTAGCCCCGAGCAACCGGCGTGGCTCGAGGTATTTCGCGACCCGCTCGACGAGGCCGTCGGACAGAGCGAAGTCGTCTATGGCCTGGCTATCGGGGGAGCGGCGGACCCTCGGTACGACGAGGAGGCGAACTGGGCCCCCCACCTTGGCAGGGCCTAGGCAGCGGACCCGGGCGACTTCAGTGGAGGATTCTATGACCAGGCGCTCGAAGTCCCTCGGCGTTACCGCACGTTCGCTCGTCCGCAAGCAAAGCGGGCCCCGCTTTTTTGCCTCCGCTACGGGTTCCGCGTCCGCACCGCCAGAAGCTGGCTCGATATTGGTGACGCGGTCCACAAAGGCGACCGTGCTGCGCAAGCTCGTTAGCGTTCCCGCGCCCACATTGCCTCCCGAACCTCCGCCGTGGCGATAGGTAGGCATTATGACCTCGGCCCCAGCCGGTGGCACCGCTCCATGCTGGCGCCAAGTCCCGTCTGGGTAGCGGACGTTGGGCCCGAAGTGCACGGTCCCCGAGCCGTCCTCCACTACGAAGTGCAGGTCGCCCGGGCCCGACGCGCTGAAGTCGTCCACTTCCTCCCACTCTTCGACGACGTTTGCGTAAGAGACCTGGACGGCCTCACCGTCGCGCCGGGGGAGCACTGGGGGGTGTGCGAGCGAGAAGGACTGACCGGGGATGCCATTCGACCTCCCGAGGCTCTCGGGCCCGTACTCGACCGAGTGCTCGGCACGGGCGGTACCTCCGAGCGCCTCCGCGACGATCGAGCTGACCTCAGGTGACGCCTGGTACGTCGGCTCCCCAGGCGCAGTCCCAGTCATGACGACCCTCGCCCAATAGGCACGCGTATTGCCGAGCGCGAGCGCTTCGTGGGCAAGGGGGAAGAGCAAGACGACCTCACCGTCACGGTTCAAGCCCCCTGTCGTGTCCGTGTACACGGGGACCGTCACCCAAGCCTCCCCCGACCAAGCCTCCCAGGTGAGCGGTGGGCGCGACGGGTAGATGCCGATGCCGGCCGGGTTGGTGGCCCGGAAACGCAGGCGGAGCACCGTGCCGGCGAGGCTCGCGCCGAACCCGAGGTAAAGGGAGTCGCCGGGTTGTGGCTTTGGGAAAGACCTGAAGCAGCGCAGCGCCGAGCCAGGGAACCGTAGGTCGTCCCAGACGTCTTCGAGCGCACTGGTCCCAGCGCCGCCGTGGCCGGCGCGCGCCGCTATCAGTTCCGGCGGGGAGATGACAAGATCTTCAACCGTCTCGAAACAGACTTCGGTCGTGGCACCACCCGAAGCCCCGACCTGCGTGCCCCGCTTGACAGCAACAGGATGGTCGAGCACGGTCGAAAGCCAGAAGGTGAGGTTGGCGCGCGCCGCAGTCGGAGGATAGGGCGCGATGCCCATCAGTTCCAAGAACTTCGCATAAAAGCGCTCGGGTACCTGGTTCATTCGGTAAAGGAGTGCGTCGCTCATCCAGGCGAACAGTTCGATCAAGGCGACGCCAGGGTCCGAAAGGTTGTGGCTCGTCCATTCAGGGCAGTACTTGGGTATGAGGAGCTTGGTCTCGTCGACGATGTCCTGGAAGCGACGGTCGTCCAGATTGGGAGCTTGGAGTGACACCTACCCCTCCCTCGGTATTACGTAAAACGGGTAGACGAGGTTGCGGCGGTCGTTGGTGTCGCGCACGCGGTAGGCGATCCGTATGTGCACGAGGTAGGGGTCCTGGGGATCAGGTGCGCACTCGACCTCAGTCACGTCCACCCGCGGCTCCCACTGCAGGATCGCGTCACGGACAGCTTGGTCCATGAGCCCTAGCGTGTTGAAGTTGACCGGCTCGAAAAGCAGGTCCCAGATCCGGCACCCGAACTGCGGGCGCATCAGGCGCTCGCCGGGGGCCGTCGAGAGTATGACGCGCACCGACGCATCGAGGTTCTCTGTGCCCCGCGTCAGGCCGATGCTCCCGTCTTGGTCAACTCTCATCGGGAAAGAAAACCCGCGCCCCACAAAGGAGGCGAGCGAGGCGGCCCACGGTTCGGTCTGGGCCGGTTGGCGCGCTCCGCCGCTCGGCACCCGTGCCGGTAGGCGGACCGGTGCGCGAACCGGTGCAAGCCCCCCTTTTTTTACAAGTGCGCTCTCGGTCTCTGGCATGTGTCTTCCCTCGCTTCAGTTGATCTGGACTATCGCGCCCTTGAGGCTGGCCGGCCCCTCGCTTTCCAGCTGCAGCACGGCGCCCTTCATGC